>CATPBU010000240.1 GCA_955652455.1 Candidatus Dormiibacterota bacterium | reverse complement strand
TCGTGACGCCCGACCATGTGCCCGGATCGCCGACAGCGATGGCCAACGAGCTTGGCCTCCGGAACGTGTCCTTCGAGGTCGGCGACCTCCAGGCGGCCGTCGACGCCGTCGCTGCCGACGGGTACGGGCTCGTCGGCGACATCGGCGAGTACGAGAACAGCGTGCGTATGGCCTACGTGCGCGGCCCCGAAGGGATCATCGTGTCCCTGTTCGAGCAGATCGGCTGATGCGCGTGCGCGTTGCCGACTTGTCTCCATCCACCGCCTTTGGGCGTTCGGGGCGATTCGCCAGCGTCCGCTGACGTCGCGTTCGAACCCACGGGTGTCAGCTGGATCTGAGGCGCTTGCGTCCGATCAGCAGGGTGAATCCGGGTGTTGTAGTGCGTGATGACCACGCCCATGACCGCAGGAGACGGCGGCCGGCGCCTCGAGCTGCGCGCCTCAGCTCGCGGGCCCTAACACCACTTTCTGCAGGTAGTGCGTTTAGGAATTCCTAGACACATACCTTCGGCGAGTTTCGCGCGGTCGGCAGCCGACCGAAGCCGGGCCATTACGTATTCAGATCACGGAGTGGAGCGGGAGACGAGGCTCGAACTCGCGACCCTTACCTTGGCAAGGTACGCTTCTCATTCTGTATTCGGGAGGGGTCGAAAATGGCCTCTAAACGACTACTTACCCCCAATTTCCACGGGGATCCACGCTGATCCCACGGGAACCCACACAGACCACACGGGGTTCCACGCTGACCACAAACGACGGCCTGTGGGTGCCGACAATCCGGTTCGCGTTCGATCGGGGCGGCGCCGCGCTCGCCTGAACTGGCATCAGGCAGGATCGGCGGATGGTCATGTCCTTCTGCTACTGGATGCTGCGCCGCCTCCTCGAGTTGATCGTGCTGCGCGGGCGGCGCGAGGGTGCCAACGAGATCGAACTGCTGGTGCTGCGCCACGAGGTCGCGGTCCTGCGCCGGCAGGTGTCCCTGCCGCGGTTCAAGCCAGCCGATCGGGCGTTGCTCGCCGCGTTGGCACGGCTGCTGCCTCGGGAACGGTGGGCAAGCCTGATCGTCTGCCCGGCAACGGTGCGCGGCTGGCATCGCGACGCACTGGCCCGCCGCTGGACCTATCCGCAGCGCGCCCGGATCGCCCGCCAGTCGAGGCTCGCGTCGCCGAGCTGATGGTGCGGTTGGCGCGGGAGAACCCGACCTGGGGCTACCGGCGCGTCCAGGGCGAACTCGCCCGGCTTGGCGTCCGGGTTGCCGCGTCCACGGTGTGGCGGGTGCTGCAGCGCGCGGGCGTGCCAGCGGCGCCACGGCGCTCGTCTGAGACCTGGCGCGCATTCCTCCGGGCGCAGGCCACCGGGATCGTCGCCTGCGACTTCGTCACCGTGGACACGGTGTTCTTCCGCCGACTCTACGTGCTCGTGTTCATCGAGCTGCAAACACGGATCGTGCGGGTGGCGGGGGTGACCGCGCACCCGACCGGCGAGTGGGTGACCCAGCAGGCCCGCAACGTCATCAGCCTGTTCACAGACCGGACGGCGCCGGTGCGCTTCCTCATCCGGGACCGGGACGCGAAGTTCACGGCAGCCTTCGACGAGGTGTTCCGCTCGGAGGGCGTGCGGATCTCCGCACCCCGGTGCAGGCGCCTCGGGCGAACGCGTTCATGGAGCGCTGGTTCGGCAGCCTGCGTCGAGAGTGTTTGGACCGGCTGCTCATCGTCGGTCGGCGCCACCTCGAGCGTGCGCTGCAGATTTACGTCGAGCACTACAACACTCATCGGCCGCACCGCTCCCTTGATCAGTGCGCTCCGACCAGTACCGTACCGTGCGGATCCGGCGTCGTTGATCTCACCGCGGTTCGGCGGCGTGACCGGCTGGGTGGCCTCGTCCACGAGTACGAGATCGCCGCATGAACGATGGACTTGCATTCTCGGCACCCACAGGGCCGCCTCGGGGGCGACGAGTTCGGTGTCCTGCTGTCCAACGTCAGCCGCACCCAGGCCGACGCTCTCGCGGTCGACTTCGGCCGCGCCGTCGAAGAGGCCACGGTCACCGTCGGCAACGAGGTGCTGGCGGCCCGCGCCAGCGTGGGAGTTGCCTTCATCGACGAGCACTCGGTGGGTGATGAGGCCGTGCTCGCGGAGGCCGACCGTTCCATGTACGCGGCAAAGCGCGCCGGCCGCGCGAAAGGCCGCCGTCAGAGTGCAAAGGGCCAGCGGCGTGACGAGCGATCCGCCGACGTCCCGGACCGCGGTGTGTGATCAGGACCGCGCGGAAAGATCAGTCAGTCGTTGCCTCTGAGAAGAGGAAGGCCAAGCCCACCCCGACTCCAGCCGCGACCAGGCAGACGGCGTCCCTAGACCGCTGAGTAGTTCTGGCCCGTTGGGTGTAGCCACACTCAATCGGGTGTTCGCCACCGCAACTGCACAACCAGCCAGTCCGAAGCGGCGAGTAGGTGTTTGTCTCCGATCCCTTACGCACCGCCGGTGCATCAACCCCAAGCTGACAGAGAGGGTCAGCGCCTAAGGTGACACCACCAGATCAGGTGGTGACGCCTTCACATGCCACGACCGAGGAGGCGACCGCTACCTGACCGACGGCCCCGGAACCTGGCGCGTGACGGTCACCCGCCGTCCGCCCGAATGAGGAGGCACACCATGAGCCAGAACGCCGCGCAGAAACTCATCGCAACCCACCTCGTGTCCGGGAAAATGACCCCTGGGGACGAGATCGCGCTACGTGTCGACCAGACACTCACCCAAGACGCCACCGGCACCATGGTCATGCTCGAGTTGGAGGCGCTGGGCCTGGACCGGGTGTGCACCGAGGTGTCGGTGCAGTACGTCGACCACAACCTGCTGCAGACCGACGGCAAGAACGCCGAAGACCACCAGTTCCTGCGCTCGGCCTGTCAGCGGTTCGGGCTGTGGTACTCCAAGGCCGGCAACGGTGTCTCCCACCCCACCCACATGCAGCGCTTCGGGATCCCGGGTAAGACGATGGTCGGCTCCGACAGCCACACCCCGGCGGCGGGCTCGCTGGGCATGCTGGCGATCGGGCTGGGCGGCATCGAGGTGGCGATGGCGATGGCCGGCGAACCGGTCTACCTGCGCATGCCCGAGATCTGGGGGGTGCGACTGACCGGGGAGCTGCCGGCCTGGGTAAGCGCCAAGGACGTCATCCTCGAGATGCTCCGCCGGCATGGCGTCAAGGGCGGCGTGAACCGGATCATCGAGTACCACGGCCCTGGGCTGGCGCATCTCACCGCAATGGACCGGCATGTGATCGCGAACATGGGGGCGGAGCTGGGCGCCACCAGCACCGTGTTCCCGGCCGACGGACAAGTGCGGGCGTTCCTGCGGGCCGAGCAGCGCGAAGATGACTTCGTCGAATTGCTCGCCGACGACGACGCGGCGTACGACGTCATCGAGGAGATCGATCTGTCCACTCTGGAGCCGCTAATCGCGCTGCCCAGCTCTCCGGGCAATGTGATGCCGGTCCGCGAGGTGGCCGGTCAAGACGTGGGGCAGGTAGTGGTCGGCTCCTCGGCCAACCCGGGCCTTCGAGACTTCGCGGTGGTAGCCGCAATTGTTCGCGGCCGGCAGACGCACGCAAGGGTGTCCCTCGACGTCAACCCGTCCTCGCGTCAGATCCTGCAGGACCTGACGAAAATGGGCGCTACGTTCGACCTGATCGCCGCCGGAGCGCGGCTGCACCAATCCGGCTGCATGGGCTGCATCGGCATGGGCCAGGCACCGGCGGCCAGGAGCACCAGCCTGCGTACGTTCCCGCGTAACTTCCCGGGGCGGTCCGGGACCAAGGAGGACTCGGTCTTCCTGTGCTCCCCCGAAACCGCAGCCGCGGCCGCGCTCACCGGGCAGATCACCGACCCTCGCGATCTTCCGGGGTTGCTCGGCATCGACTACCCGCATATCGAGCTGCCGGCCGAGTCGAGCGTGAACGCCTCGATGCTCGAAGCACCACTAGCGGCGAAGCAGGCCGGCCGAGTCGAGCTGGTCAAGGGACCGAACATCTCCTCGCTGCCGGACTTCGAGCCGCTGCCCGACCGGATCGAGGCACCCGTCGCGCTCAAAGTCGGCGACGACATGTCCACGGACGCAATCCTGCCGGCCGGCGCCCGAGTGTTGCCCTACCGCAGCAACATCCCCAAGCTGGCCGAGTTCACCTTCACTGAGATTGATGAGAGCTACCCCGCACGGGCATTCGCGAGCAAGGATGACAGCGGGCACATCGTGGTCGGCGGTGCCAACTACGGGCAAGGGTCCTCGCGGGAGCACGCGGCGATCGCTCCGCACTATCTCGGTCTGCGTGCGGTCCTCGCCCTGTCCTTCGCGCGCATCCACTGGCAGAACTTGACGAACTTCGGCGTGTTCGCGCTGGAGTTCGCCGATCCCGACGACTACCGGCGGGTCGAGCAGGGCGACGTCCTTGTCTTGGAGAACATTCGGGACACCATCATTACTGACACCGAGGTCAAGGTGCGCAACGCCACCCGAGACGAGCACTACGTTGCCCGACACCGACTGTCTGGTCGGCAGGTTGCGATGCTACTAGCCGGTGGACTGCTTCCGTGGCTGCGCCAGCAGAACGAATGGCCAACGACATGAGTCGCGTGCCAGGCGGCATCGCAGCGCAAGGCGGGCGGACCTCGCTGAGATCTTCGAAGCGTTGCGCCGCCTTTGCGCGGGGGGATCGGCGCCGGACCTGAGAACAAGCGTCCGCGGTGACAAACGACCGCCCATCGGGCCAGTGAGTCCTGGCTACCCGCCCGCCACCTTAGCCGCCAACCGGAAGGGCTTAAACCAGTTCTTGTCGGTGTTAGCGCTTTCTAGCGGTCAACGGAGCGTCGCGTGCCAAGCG
Source organism: Candidatus Dormiibacterota bacterium (assembly GCA_955652455.1). The sequence continues at coordinate 2,259 of CATPBU010000240.1, read as the reverse complement.
GCACGTCGCTGTACGTGGCGCTCCTGGTTGCCTTGGATTCACTTGGATGCGATGTTGCCTTGTGGGTGACCACATCTCTGGCGACTCTTCGTGATCATCCAAACGCCTGATCACTCAGGCGACCACGGCTCACCGAGTTGGCTCTTCTTGCCGCGCCAGGGTCGGCGACAGGTCGGCCTTCAGCGTGGATGAAGCGGATCCGAGCGCCGACCTGTCAGCTCCACGGCACTCGCAGGGGCCCCAGCCAAGCCTATGGTATGCATGGGTCTATTAGCATGTCGTGGGCGCATCGCACCAGCTGTTCAAAGTGCGGTCAGGCCCTGCCCCGGAGGATTTCGGCCCCACGACGACGGAAGCAGCTGGCGATACAGCTCCGCCGTCCGTGCGGCAACCGACTCCCAGCTGAAGTGCGCGACCACGCGCCGGCGCCCAGCGCGGCCGAAGGCGGCAGCACGGTTTGGCTCGGCGATCAGATCGTTGATGCGTTGCGCGAGGTCGCTGGCGAAACGACGTGCGGCCGCCGGATCTGGATCGTCGGCTCGGATGTCGCAGGGCACCAAGTACCCCGTCTCGCCATCGACGACGATCTCAGGAATACCCCCGACCGCGCTCGCCACCACCGCCGCCCCGCAGGCCATCGCCTCCAGGTTCACCAGCCCAAAGGGCTCGTAGATCGAGGGGCAGACGAAAACCGTGGCATGGCTGAGCACCTGAATCACCTCTGCCCGCGGCAACATCTCCTCGACCCAGATGATGCTGTCGCGGCGCTCCTGCGCGCGGGCATGCAGGGCTCGCACCTCGGCCGCGAGCTCCTGGGTGTCGGGTGTCCCCGCGAGCATCACCAGCTGAGCCGAGCTGTCGATCTCGGGTGCCGCCATCCCCGACGAAAGCACGCTGCTCGGCAAGGCCGGTGTCCAAGAGGAGGTGCTCGCCGAGCTCGCGCGAGCTGAGGCCGAGATGAGCAACGCATCAGACGAGTCCGACGGGAGCGGAGCGCAAGTCTGACGATTGCGGGCTCGAACTCTTGAGTTCACAGTCGTCCCAGTGAGCGACGCGTATAGGGGCAACGGGCTCATCCGAGAAGGCTGCTTCTAAGTCGACGGGCATTCGCCGCGGAACACTGCGTACCCAGCGACGTAGCCGCCGGCTAAGGGACCAAAGGGCCGGCTCCGGCGCCGGACGAGTAGCAGCAGCGGTAACCCAACGACGAGCATCGCCAGACAGGTCCACTGCGACCGTTTGAGGCCCAGCCCCACCACCGGTTTGCTGCAGCTTGCGCCCGAGGCCCGTAACACCACTTTCGTTGGGTAGTGATTCCAGGATTTCCTAGACCGCTACTCTTGGCGACTTTCAGGCGGTCGACGTTGAATCGCCCTGGGTTTCGTGGAGACTCGCGGGGTTGGTTTCACGCCGCCGGGATGACGGCGTTAGTGGCATCGTAATGAGCGGCCTCGAACTCTGCAGGTGAGGCGTTGCCAGCAGCGCTGTGGAGCCGCCGCTGGTTCCACCAGTCAACCCACTCGGCGGTGGCCAGCTCGACCTGCTCCACGGTTCGCCACGGCCCTCGCCGGCGGATGAGCTCCGTCTTGTAGAGGCCGTTAATGGTCTCGGCGAGAGCGTTGCCGTAGCTGTCGCCCTTCGAGCCCACAGAGGTCACCGCGCCCTCTTCGGCGAGCCGCTCCGTGTAGCGAATCGACAGGTACTGGACGCCGCGGTCGGAGTGGTGTACCAAGCCGCCGAGATCAGCCGTCTGGCGCGTCCAGATGGCCATCTCCAGGGCGTCCAGAGCCAGGTCCGTGCGCAGGGAACTCGACACCCGCCAGCCCACGATGTAGCGGCTGAAGACGTCCACGACAAAGGCGACGTAGGCGAAGCCGGACCAGGTGCTCACGTAGGTGAGGTCGGCGACCCACAACCGATTCGGCGCGGCTGCGCTGAACCTCCGATCCACCAGGTCAGCCGGCCGCGCGCCGACGTCGCTGGGCACGGTGGTCCGCCTCCTCTTGCCGCGGACGGCTCCCGCCAATCCGAGGCCGTGCATGAGCCTGGCCACCCGGTCACGCCCCACGGCGATCCCCTCACGGTTCAGCTGGCGCCACACCTTCTCCACGCCGTACACGCCGAAGTTGCTTCTGTGCACGCGACCGATCTCAGTCTTCAGCAGACCGTCTCCCACGCTGCGCTGCGAAGGCGTCCTGTTCTTGACCGCGTAGTACGTCGACGGGGCAATCTGCAGTGTCTGGCAGATCGGCTCGACCC
>CATPBU010000239.1 GCA_955652455.1 Candidatus Dormiibacterota bacterium | reverse complement strand
GTATACGGCCATCGCCACCGCCATGCCCCAACCGAAGACGATCACGATCCAACCACTGTTCTGCGCCTTTGACTTGCCGAGCAGGACGGCCGCAACGACGCCGTCTCCCAGGAGGATCAGGAGAGCCGTCCCGATGACCTCCGAGGGAAAGATTTTCGTGACCATGACCACCTCCAGTCGCGATCCTGTACCCGGGTAGGGCGGTCGGACAGTACCCGCGCTTGTAGGGCATTGTCAATCACGCGGGGGTATGGCCCTGACATGTGGCGCGGCACGGTAGTCCAAGCGGTAGGCTTACTGCGCCGTGCCCAAACCGATCCAATCGATCGAACGAGCCTCAGCCATCCTCCGGCTTCTGTCCGGGCGCACCCGCCGGTTGGGCCTCGCGGAGCTGGCAGGGGAGCTGGGTCTTCCCAAGGGAACTGTCTACGGAATCCTGCGGACGCTGCTGTCGGTCGGCTTCGTCGAACAGGACCCAGAGTCGGGCAAGTACCGGGTGGGCGCGGCCCTGCTTCACCTGGGCAGCAGCTACCTGGACGGCAACGAGCTGCGGACGAGGGCTCTGAACTGGTCAGATTGGTTGGCGGCGCGCAGCAACGAGAGCGTGCGTCTGGGCACGATGCACGATGGGCAGGTGCTCGTCGTTCATCACGTCTTCCGCCCCGACGACAGTCCCCAAGCGATGGAGGTCGGGGCCCTGCTGCCGGCTCACGCGACTGCCATGGGGAAGGTACTGCTGGCTGACCACCCCTACCTGGCCGCTGAGCTCAGCAAACGAGAGCTGGTGCGCTTCACTGGCGCCACGATCACGGACCCACAGCGGCTGACGGTGGAGCTCGACCATGTGCGGGAGCAGGGCTGGGCGTCGGAGATGGAGGAACTGATCCAGGGGGAGGTTTCGTACGCGGCCCCGATTCGTGACCGGCTGGGAGTCGCGGTGGGTTCAATTGGCATCCGCGGGCCGATCGAACGACTCTGTGAGGGGTCTCAGCCGCGCAGCGATCTCGTCTCCTATGTCCGCGAGGGTGCACGAACGATCTCGCGAGACCTTGGAGCTGTTCCTTGGTAACGTCGAAGCCGACAGACATACCGCGCAGCGAGGGCAATGACGGCTCTTGTAGGGCATCGTCCACTGACGTGCGCTACTCCCCAAGGCATGGAGAACTGAAAGGAGCGGCCCGCTTTGAGCGATAAGTACGTTGCCGCGATCGACCAGGGAACGGCGTCTTCTCGATGCCTCGTATTTGATCGACACGGTCGGATCGTTTCCCTCAGTCAGAAGGAACACGAGCAGATCTTCCCGCGTCCGGGTTGGGTGGAGCACGATCCCCGGGAGATCCTGCGTAATGTGGTCGAAGTGGTGCGCCGGGCCCTCGACACCGGCGGGCTGGACGTGCGCGACCTGGTCGCGGTCGGCATTGCAAACCAGCGCGAGACGACGGTGGTCTGGGACCGGCACACGGGGGACCCCGTGCACAATGCGATCGTTTGGCAGGACACCCGCACCGACAGCCTTGTCCGGAAGCTTGGCGCGGAGCACGGTCAGGATCGGTTCCGCGACCGTTGCGGGTTGCCGCTGGCGACGTACTTCTCCGGACCGAAGGTGAGCTGGCTGCTCGACAGCGCTCCTGGCCTGCGCCGGCGGGCTGAGGACGGCGACCTTCTTTTCGGAACCATGGACAGTTGGCTTGTCTGGAACCTCACGGGGCGCCACGTGACCGACGTCACCAATGCCAGTCGGACGATGCTGATGAACCTGGAGACGCTCGACTGGGATGACTCGCTGCTGGCCGCAATTGGGGTTCCCCCGGCCATGCTGCCTGCAATCCAACCATCGTCGATGATCTACGGCGAGGCGGGTGGCTCGCTGGACGGCGTCCCGATCGCCGCTGCCCTCGGTGACCAGCAGGCGGCGCTGTTCGGCCAGACCTGTTTCTCGGCAGGCGAAGCCAAGTGCACCTATGGGACCGGAAGCTTCCTTCTGCTGAATACGGGCAACCGGCCTGTCCAATCGAAACATGGGTTGCTCACGACCGTAGGATCCAAGATCGGGAACGAGCAGGCGACCTACGCGCTGGAAGGCTCGATCGCCGTGACAGGCGCGCTCGTCCAGTGGTTCCGCGACAAGGTGGGGCTGATCGGGAGCGCGCCCGAGGTGGAAACACTCGCACGCACCGTCGACGACAACGGCGGCATCTACTTCGTGCCGGCGTTCTCCGGCCTTTTTGCGCCACACTGGCGCGGCGACGCGCGCGGCGTGATCGCCGGTCTCACCGGCTATGTCACCAAGGGTCACCTCGCCCGCGCGGTGCTCGAGGCGACCGCCTGGCAGACGCGGGAAGTCGTCGACGCCATGAACGCGGACTCGGGTATTGAGCTGACCTCGCTCAAAGCGGACGGTGGCATGACGGCCAACAATCTGCTGATGCAGTTCCTCGCTGACGTCCTCGGCGTGCCAGTGGTACGGCCGATTGTGGCTGAGACCGTTTCGCTCGGGGCCGCCTACGCCGCGGGTCTCGCCGTCGGCTTCTGGCCGGACATAGAGAGCCTCCGAGCAAACTGGCACAAGGCTGCGGAATGGCTGCCGCAGATGGACCCGGGCGAGCGCGACAGGGGCTACCGCAAGTGGAAGAAGGCCGTCCAGCGCACTCTCGATTGGGTCGATGACGACGACTAAGGTCGCGCCCCTGCTGCCCCGCGAGGGCTAGATGATGAACCGGCGGTACCGCCACAAGTAGCCGAGTCCGCTCAGGACAGTGGCGATGACCGCGATCCAGGTGAATGCCACCGCCAGGGGCTTGAGCCACGTGTAGGGCTGGGCGAGGATGATCAGACCGATCATGATGTTCTGCGTCAGCATCTTCGACTTGCCCCACGGCGTCGAGCTCACCACCACCCCCTGAGCCGCCGCCACTGAGCGGATCCCGGTGATCAGGAATTCGCGCGCGGCGATGACGACGACGACCCATGAGGAGAGAAGCGACTGGCTCGCCAGGATGACCAGCACCGTGATGACCATGAGCTTGTCGGCCAGAGGGTCGAGGAACTTGCCCAGCTCGCTGACCAGGTTGCGGCTTCGCGCGATGCGGCCGTCCAGCGTGTCGGTGGCAGCGGCGGTTGCGTAGGCGACCGCGCTGACCTGGTAGTGGTCGCTGAAGTCGAGAGCCAGGGCTGCGCCGATCACCGGCACGAGGAGGATGCGGAGAATCGTCAGCTGGTTGGGGAGCGTGAGATGC
>CATPBU010000238.1 GCA_955652455.1 Candidatus Dormiibacterota bacterium | reverse complement strand
TGCGATTGGCGGCTGACGCGCGGGACCTGGCCCCGCCGGCCGGCGTGGTCCACCTCGTCGGCGCCGGACCCGGGGATCCCGGCCTGCTCACGGTTGCCGCACGCGAGCTGCTGTTCGACGCCGACATCGTCTTCCACGATGCCCTCGTACCGACGGACATCCTCAACCTCTGCGGGGCACGGGCGAGGCTGGTCGACGTCGGCAAGCGCGGCGGTGGCGTGCGCTCCTCCCAGGACGACATCACCGCGATGCTCATCGAGGCGGCGCGGGCCGGTCTTGCGGTGGTGCGGCTCAAGGGCGGCGACCCGTTTCTGTTCGGCAGGGGCGGTGAAGAGCTGGACGCGCTGCGCGCCGCCGGCGTTGCGGCGCACGTCGTTCCCGGGGTGACATCGGCGCTGGCCGCCCCGGCGGCGGCGGACATCCCGGTCACCTTTCGCGGGGTCTCGGGGTCAGTGGCGATCGTCACCGGTCACGACAGCGACGGGCTGCTGCCTCGGGACATCGAGGCCGTCGCCTCTGCGGTCGACACCCTGGTCGTGCTGATGCCGCTCGCGGTGCTGCCGGGCATCGTGCGACGACTCACGCCGGTGCTGGGGCCCGACTGGCCCGCCGCCGTCATCGCCAACGCGACAACCGAGGCCGAGGTGGCTGTCCGCGCCCCGCTGTGCGGGATCGCCGCTGCAGTGAGCGACGCTGGCATCGCTGCGCCGGCAACCCTCGTGCTCGGTCGTGTCGTCAATTGCATCAGAGTGGACGACTACGGGGACGCGCGTCACCACGACGCCACTGGTCACCATCTGATCGGTGAGCCTCGCTGAAGGTGCTGCGCTCGTCGCCGTCGCCGCGGGTGCCGGCGCGCAGGCGGTGACCGGCATCGGCTTCTCGCTGGTCTGCGCGCCGCTTCTGACGGTCGCGCTCGGCGGCGGTGACGGCGTCCGCCTCGCCAACGTCCTGGCGATCGGCGTCAGCCTGTTGATCGTGGGGCGCGAACGGCGGGCGGCTGATACGCGTCAGGTGGTCATGCTCCTGGTCCCCGCCAGCCTCGCCGCCCTGGCGACCGCGTGGGTGATCCGCGACGCCAACCCGCGTGTGCTTGCGGTCGCCGCAGGATGCCTGGTGCTGCTCACTGTGGTAGTGCTGGCGTCGGGCCTCGCGGTGCAGCGACTCGCCGGTCGCCTCGGAGCTGTGCTCGCCGGGGCGGTCAGCGGGGCGATGAATGTCGCCGGCGGCGTCGGCGGCCCGGCGGTTGCGGGCTACGCCCTCAACGCGCGCTGGTCTCCGGCGCAGACGCGCGCCACCCTGGGGGCGTATTTCCTCGGCATCAACATCGTGTCGGTGGCGTCCCGCGGAGTGCCTGAGTTGTCGGCCTGGTTCGCCGTCGGAGGCGCTGTGATGGTGCTGGCAGGCTTCAGTGCGGGGGTCCTGCTGGCGCGCCGGCTGGACCAGAGGGCAGTTCGGTCCTGGACATTGGTGCTCGCGGGGCTGGGCGCAGCGGCAGCCATCGTGCAGGGTCTGCGCTGAGTAGTGTTGTGGCGCACATGGATCTGCATGACACCGACGACGTCGAGATCTACGCAGCCGCGGTCGGCGGATTTCTCGAGACCGAGCCCTGCCGTCGCAACCTGATGCGCACCGTCATCGAGTCGGTCCGTGGCGGCGCCTCCACCATGCCCCGACCACCGAGCTTCTGGTGGGCGACCGACCGGGACCGCGTTGTCGGTGCGGCCAGCTGGAGTCCGCCTCACGGCCTGCTTGTGTCCGACGCTGTCCCCGAGGCTGCCGAGCCGCTGGTCGAGAGCGCGCGCCGGCGCGGTCGCGAGATCGACGTCAGAGTGCCCGGTGTCATCGGCCCCGGTGCGACGGCACGGCTGGTCGCGGCGGCCTGGGAACAGCTGGTCGGTGATACGACCCGGGTGCACATGGTCGAGATCCTCCACCAGCTCGACATGCTGATCGAGCCGACTTCACCCCCCGGGCGATGGCGTCGCGCAGCACCACCCGACTTCGTCGCGGACTGGTTCATCGCGTTCGCGGCGGAGGCGGGTGTGGTTCATGTGCCCGACCGAGCGCGTCTGATCGCGCACGTCGTCGACGCCGGCCGTTGCTTCATCTGGGAGGACGGCGGCACGCCGGTCTCCATGGCGTGCCACAACATTCCCGTCGCCGGCGTGGTGCGCGTGGGACCGGTGTACACGCCGCCGGAGTTCCGCATGCATGGGTATGGGCGGCGGCTGACCTACGAGGTGACGCGCGAGGCGCTCGACCATGGCGCGCGCACCACCGTGCTGTACACGAACGCCAGCAATCCGACCTCGAACTCGATCTACAAGCAGATCGGCTACCTCCCGCTCGAAGAGCACCTGCATATCGACTTCGAAAGGTCAGGCGGGGCGGACCTGGTCCCAGATGGCTTCGCTCGACTCGTGGACGGCACCGTCTGACCCGAACACCAGGAACCGGTCGAATGATCGTGCAAACCAGCGGTCGTGGGTGACGGCGATCACCGTCCCCTCGAAACCGGCGAGGCCGTCCTCGAGGGCCTGGGCACTGTCGACGTCGAGGTTATCGGTGGGCTCATCGAGCAGCAGGAGGGTGGCGCCCCCAAGTTCGAGGAGCAGGATCTGCAACCGTGCCTGCTGGCCTCCTGACAGAGTTGCGAAGGACTGGTCCGCCTGCCCGCCCAACTCATAGCGACGCAGGGCACCGATTGCCTTGCCGCGGTCGAGCCGGTAGTCGTGGAGGACGTCCACCAGGACACGACGCTCGAGGTCGGCGCGCTCATGAAGCTGCGAGAAGCTTCCGGGCACAACCCGCGCCCCCAGCCGCCATTGTCCGGTGTGCGCGATGTCCTCGCCACCAAGAAGGCGCAGGAAGTGTGACTTTCCCGAGCCGTTGGCACCCACGACGGCGATTCGTTCGCCGAAAAACACCTCAAGGTCGAATGGCTTCATCACGCCGGTGAGCTCCAGTCTGTCGCAGACCAGAACCCGAACTCCGGTTCGCGACCCGACGAGCCTCATGCGCACGTTCTGCTCCCGCGGCCGATCGGGCGGCGGACCATCTGTTTCGAAGCGTGCCAGCCGTGTCTGTGCGGCGCGGTAGCGCGAGGCCATGTCGGCGCTGCGCGCCGCCTGCTGCTGGAGGGTTCGCACGTACGTGGTCAGCCGCTCGCGCTCCTCGTCCCAGCGGCGGCGCACCTCGGCCTGACGCTGGTGCCTGGCCCGCCGAGCGTCGGCATACTCGCTGAAGCTGCCGCCGTGCGTCCACGCGGTGCCTCCTTCGAGGGTTACCGCGCGCTCCGCTGTGCGCGCGAGCAGTTCGCGGTCGTGAGTGACGAAAAGCACAGTCTTCCGCGTGAGCCGCAACGCCTCCTCGAGCCACTGCTTACCGGGGACGTCGAGATAGTTGTCAGGCTCGTCGAGCAGAAGCACCTCTTGTGAACTCCGCAACAATGCCTCGAGCGCCAATCGCTTCTGCTCGCCACCACTCAGCTCCGTCACCAGCCGGTCGCAGGAGTCGTCGTACGACTCCTGCAGCGCAGCCTGCGTGCACAGATTCCACACGAGCTCGGCGTCGAAGCCACCCACCTCACTCCAGTCCGCGATTGCCTGCGCGTGCGCGATGGCCGCCTCGTTACGAGCATTCTCGGATACCTGTTGTTCTGCCTCGTCGAGCGCGTGTCTGGCACGGCGAATTGCCGGCGGAGCAACTGAGACAAGGAGATCCCTGACCGTGCTGCGATCGCGGATCGAGCCGATGAACTGACGCATGACTCCGACGCCACCGCGGCTGGAGATGGCGCCACCTGCCGGCGCCAGGTCGCCGGCGATGATCCGCAACAAGGTCGTCTTGCCGGTTCCGTTGGCACCGATGAGCGCAGTGTTCGACCCGTCCGCCACGCGGAACGAGACGTCGTCGAAGAGGACGCGTCCGTCCCCGAGCACATACCTGAGGTTGGCGACGTCGATGAAGCCCACCTCGCGAGTATGCAAGCGGACGCCATGGCGAACCGTTGCCGTGAGACTGGCGAGCTCCGTGTCCGGCGCCGGCGATGAGCACGTGACCACCTACACGGATTGGGGGTGTTGTGCGGAACCCGGACGGCGAGCCCACCCAGGACCAGTTGACGGCCGATCAGCAGCGGCGGGCTCGGGAGCGGCGCCGCCCCTCGTGCATCGCTTGCACACGGCCTGCTGGGATCGCCCTCCCCTCCTCGACGAGCCCGGGCGGCAACGCCTGCGCCCGCGGCATGGTGGCCACCCATGGGTCGCCATCACGGAGGAGCCGTAGCGCGGTGTGCATGGTGAAGTCGCCGGGTCGTACCCGGTCAAGCTCGTCCCAATCCACAGGGAACGACACGGGCATCCCCGCCCGCAGTCGCGGGCTGTACGCGGCCACCACGGTGGCGGCACCCACCCGCGTTGCATCGACGAAGACGCGGCCGCCGCGGTTCTCCTTCATGAAGGCCGTGGTGGCCAGGCTCGGATCGAGTCGCTCGGCGCGTGTCGCGAGCGCGCGTGTCGCTGCCGCCGCCTCCTCGACCGGCGCTCCGCCGGCGATGGGCACGAAGACGTGCACGCCCTTCGCGCCGCTGGTCTTGACGGCTCCCCCGAGGGCCGCATCGGCGAGCGCCTGGCGAACCAGGTGTGCAGCCCGGACCGCCATGGCGAAGGCGTCGGTGCCCGGCGGGTCGAGGTCGAGCACCAGGTGCGTCACGCGGTCGGGAGCAGCGGCCGTGGTGAGGGCTGGGTGGTACTCGACGGCACGCTGGTTGGCGAACCACAGCAGGGTGCGGCGGTCGTTGCACAGTGCGTACCTGACCTCCCGCTTCGAGGATTCCGCCCACGAGCTGACGCGCTCGATCCATTCCGGGGCGTAACTCGGCAGGTTCTTCTGCATGAACGCCTCCTGCCCGCGGTGCACCCGAATCACAGAGAGCGCGCGGTCACGCAGCACCGGGAGGAGGCGATCGGCCACACGGTCGAGGTACTCAACGAGGTCACGCTTCGTGGCACTCGCGCCCTCGAACAACCGGTCGTCGAGGTTGGTCAGCGGGACGCCCTCCCGCTCCTCCCCGCCAGCGCTCGGTGCTGCTGCCATACGGATATCTTCCGCCGCGCGTGAACCCTACTGCGCCGACCGTGCGCACCGTCAACGTCAACCGGCGATGAAGTCCGCGAGCACCGGCGCGAGGACGTTGATGTCGACGTCATGCCACTGGCCCTCGATCGTGCGGCGCTCGACCTGGGGAATGACGGCCGCCAGCTCTTCAGCGCTCGCACGCATGAAGGGCATCTTCTCGACGCTGTCGCCACCGTCCATCACGAGCGTCCTTGCAGTCACCTTGGCTGCACGCTCCATCGGCACAACACGGTCGTTGCCAGCGCGGCTGCGTCATACGGGAGCGTGGGCGCCACCGATTCAAATGTCGACCAGACTGGCGACTGACGCATTCCCTGGACACCCTCATCCGAGGCGCCGACGAACCGCATGAACAGCTCCACCGCATCGCCGTGGCGGCCTTCGGCGAGCAGCTGCGTGAGCGAGGTGCGGTACTCGTGGTACGCACGGATCCCGGCGTCGGTCGAGTCGTAGGGAATCTCGTACACCGCCAGCTTCTCGACCCGGTCGCCCAGCTTGGCCGCGGCTTCAAGCGCGAGTGCTCCGCCGGACGAGATCCCGTAGAGGCTCGCCGACCCGCCGGCCTCGCTGATCAGGGCGTCGATGTCCTCGATCTCTCGGTCCAGCGAGAACGGCTGGGTGTCGCCGCTCTCACCACGACGGCGCCGGTCGTATGCGTACACGCGGCAGGTCGGCGTCAGGAGCCTGGCAAGCTCCGGCGACGAGCTGAACTTGCGAAAGCCGAAGGCGCCGTCGACGAGGATGAGCGTGGGCCCATTGCCCACACATTCGTACGCGATGGCCGTCCCGTCCGCCGAGCTCACGGTCTTCGAGGTGCTGATCGCCATGGATATCTCCTTGCGAGTGCGGTTCGATATCCCTTTCGACCGACTGACGCGGCGAAACTCATCGTCTTGACATACACAAATCCGTGTAGGTAGACTGCTGAGCGAGCCGGTCGCTGGACCGGCCGGCCGGAGGGGCGACCGCCATCGCGCGTCGGAGGTCGTCCCCGTGACCGAATTGAAGGGTCTCGTCGACAACTGGATCCTGCTCGCGCAGGGACTGATCGGCTCGATCGGTGCTCTGGCTTTCCTGATCGCGTTCATGTACAAGATCGTCGCCGTCGACCCGCGCAGCGTCATGGAGGCCAAGCGCTGGATCGGGCGGATCGTGTTCGGCACCATCGGCGTCGAGGTGGCCGGCACGCTCACCCATGCGA
>CATPBU010000237.1 GCA_955652455.1 Candidatus Dormiibacterota bacterium | reverse complement strand
GTACCCGGGGAGCTTCGACCCGATGACACGCGGCCATCTGGACATCCTCGACCGCGCGTGCCTGATCTTCGATCGTGTCGTCATCGCCGTGCTCGAGAATCCAGCCAAGTCACCGCTGTTCACGACCGAGGAACGGGTCGAGCTGATTAGCGCCTCCATCGACGGCGGCGGTCGTGTCGAGGTGGGCACCTTCAACGGGCTGACCGTGGACTACGCCCGGGACGTGGGTGCGATCGCCATCGTGCGCGGACTGCGGGTCACCAGCGACTTCGAGAACGAGTTCCAGATGACCCTGATGAACAGGCGTCTCAACCCGGATATCCACACCGTGTTCCTGATGACGTCGTTCAGCAATGTCTTCATCTCCTCGTCGATCATCAAAGAGGTGTTCCGCCTCGGTGGCACAATCGATGATGCCGTGCCTCCGGCTTGCGCCGCGGCGTTGCGGCGCAAGTTCCCCCAGGACGAACAGAGTTGAGCCAGACGCATCCCCCGGCCGGCGACGAGCTGGGCACCGTGGTTGACATCGTCGACACCCTCGAGGAGTTGGTGGGTGCGGCGCGCCGGCTGCCGTTCACACCCAGTGTGGTGGTCAATGAAGACGAGATCCTGGAACTGGTGGATCGCATCCGCGTGGCGCTTCCCGACGACCTGATCACCGCCCGGCACACCGTGGAGGAGCGGGACGAGATGCTCGAGCGCGCCACCAGGGAGGCCGCCGAGCTGATTGCGCGGGCAGAGGAGGAGGCCGCGCGAAAGGTCCGCGAGGCGCAGGCCCAGGCCGCCGCTCTCGTCGACCAGCACGCCATCCTCCTCACCGCCACCGAGAAGGCGCACCAGCTGGTCGCCGAGGCCGAGCAGGAGGCGGCATCGGAGCGCGCCGCCGCCGACGACTACGCGCACGCGGTGATGCAGCGACTCGAGGACCAGCTGGAGCGCTGGCTCGCCACGGTGCGCGAAGGACTGCAGTCGCTGCCGCAGAAGGCACAACCCGCGCGGCGGCGCAAGCGCTGACCGCGCGCTCCGGGCTGCGGCCGGCGTAATGGCGGTCACCGATGATCTCCGCCTATACTGCGCTCAGGTGCTTCGCGACATTTCGCGCGCCCACACTTCCGGAGACCCCATGCCGCTCCCCAAACAACGAACCTCAAAGCGCCGGCGCAACATGCGCCGGTCCCACCACCGTTTGGACATTCCAGCACTCAACCCATGCCCGCAATGCCGTCAGCCCCGTCTGTCGCACCGCGTCTGCCCGAACTGTGGGCAGTACAGCGGCCGCGAGGTCATCGTCACCGAGTGAGCCGCGCGGCGCTGTCAGAGCGTCCGCGATCCCTCTCCACGTGACCCGCATCGCCCTCTGCTTTCCCGGCCAGGGCAGCCAGGCCGCCGGGATGGCGAACAACCTGCTCGGTGATCCCCTCGCGATTCGTCTCCTCGAGGTTGCCACTGCGGAAGGTCTCGATCTTGCCGCCGCCCTGAATGGCTCCGACGAGGGGCTCCGGCCCACCGAGATCGCCCAGCCGGCGCTGGCGCTGGTGGAGCTCGTTCTGGCTGCCGGACTGCCAGCCGACCTGGACGTCGTCGGCGTCGCCGGCCACTCGGTGGGGGAGTACGCCGCGGTCAGCGTCGCCGGTGCGTACGCTCCCGAGGACGTGATGCGACTGGTGATCCAACGCGGTCGTGAGATGGCGTCGATGACGCAGGGCACCATGGCGGCCGTGCTCGGGCTCGACGTCGCGACCGTTGAGCGCGCCTGCTCGGATGTCCGCGACGGCGGCGAGGTCGTCGTGGTCGCCAACCTGAACGCTCCCGGACAGACCGTCATCAGCGGCACCGCAGCCGGGGTGGAGCAGGCGGGGGCGCTGGCTCGCGATCGCGGCGCCCGTCGGGTGGTTGCGCTCAACGTCAGCGGCGCGTTCCATTCGCCGCTGATGGCGCCGGCCGCAGCGCGGTTCGCATCGGTGATCGATGCGACCCCACGTCAGGCGCTGCGAATCCCAGTGGTGTGCAACGTCGATGGTGAGGCTGTTGAGCACGCGGCCGACCTCCCGCCGCGCCTGGCGGCTCAGCTGGAGTCCCCGGTGCGGTGGACGGATTGCGTCGCCGGCCTGGTGGCTCTCGGAGCCCAGACAATCGTCGAGGTGGGCCCCGGGTCGGTCCTCACCGGCCTGACCAAGCGCATCGCGCCCGCGATCACCACCGCCGCGGTGAGCGACCCCGGCGACGTCGCGGCGCTGTCCGAAAGGCGGACGGCGCCGGCATGAATGCCGCATCGCTGCAGGGAAAGGTCGCGCTGGTCACCGGCGGATCGCGCGGTATCGGCCGTGCCTGTGCGCTGGCGCTTGCCGAGAACGGCGCCGCCATCGCCGTCGGGTATAGCGCCAACCCGGGAGCAGCCGAGGAGGTGGCCGGCCTGATCCGTTCAGCAGGAGGCCTATCGGTCACGCTGCGCTCCGACCTCGCCGACCCGGCGGCGCCGGGCTTGCTGGTCGAGCGCACCGTTTCGGAACTCGGCGCGATCGACATCGTCGTCAACAACGCCGGGATCACGCGCGATAACCTGGCCGTTCGGATCAGTGACGCTGACTGGGACTCCGTGCTCGCTGTCGACCTGAGCGCCGCGTTTCGCATCTGTCGCGCCGCGCTGCGCCCGATGCTTCGCCGTCGGGAGGGGCGGATCATCAACATCTCCAGCGTAGCCGGCGTCATCGGCAACCCCGGACAGGCGAACTACTCGGCAGCCAAGGCCGGCCTGATCGGGCTCACCAAGGCGCTGTGCCGCGAGGTCGGTTCCCGCGGGATCACGGTGAACGCCGTCGCTCCCGGCTTCATCGCCACGGACATGACCGCTGCCCTTGCCGGTGACACCCTGGCCGCGGCCACCGCGGCCGTGCCCCTGGGCCGCCTCGGTACCGCCGAGGAGGTGGCCGCCGCCGTCCGCTTCCTCGCCCTCCCCGAGGCGGCGTACATCACCGGCCACGTCCTCCACGTGGACGGCGGGCTGGCCGCCTGACCACCACCCCACTGGAGACATCCTTGTCGGCGGACGAAACCGTGCCGGAGCCCGGCTCGCAAGAGGCGGCAGCACCATCCACCCGCCGGCCGCGACGGCGGCGCCCAGCCAAACCGCCCCAGGGGGGAGGGGCGGCCGCGAATCCCGACT
>CATPBU010000236.1 GCA_955652455.1 Candidatus Dormiibacterota bacterium | reverse complement strand
TCGCAGCGGCCCGCCGAGACGCCGGCCAGCGCCGCGGCGAGGGTGCCGAGCTGGCCTCTTCCGGCCTCGCCGAGGCGAGCCAGCACCGCAGCAACGCCGGCGCACCCGGTCCACTCGACGGCGCTGAGCGCCGCCTGCAGCGCCGCGCCCGCGTCCTCGTCGACGACATCGACCGGCATGCCGGGTGCGAGCAGGGTGAGACGATCGAGCAGCGCCATCGGGGCATCCTCGAGCAGCGACTGGCGGACTCGGATGGCGGTGGTCAGCGGGTCGAAGCGGAGCAGGTCAGCGGCCACCAGCGCGGCGGCGACGCACACCAGCGCGGTGCCCTCGTCGGCGCCGGTGGCGGCGGCGTAGTGGTAGGTGTCGCGGCGCACCCGGGGGCGGTCGAACGGTGTGGACAGGCCGAACGGCAGCGCGGCGACGAGCAGGGCGCTGCCACTGGTGGCCTCGCGGTGGCGGTGGCGGGTGTCATCGACGTCCAGGCCGCCGTGGGACACGATCGACTCGGCGACCGCGAGCATGTCGTGTGCCGCGCCGGCGGCGTCCCGCTGCGGCTGGGCCGCGATGGCGCCGCGCAGCGCGGCGGCAACGCGGCTGCCGTGGTCGGGGATCTCGGCCATGGCCGCAACGCTACCAGCCCACCGGTTGTCGCCTCCGCCGCCCGGTTATCCTGTGCCCATGGCCGTGAATGCACCGTCGGTGCTGAGGGTGGCGGGCCCGCTGTCCCGCGCCGCCAACACGGCGCTGCGCCGGCTCGAATCCGCCAACCAGGCGGGCGGCCGCGGCGATCGCCACCCGCTGACCCCAGCCGCCCTGCGGGTCGAGCGCGCCCGCTCGCGGCGCAGCGGTGAGCGCGCCGATCAGACCGCGGTGACGGTGTGGTTCGGCCAGGGACCGTCGCTGCCGGCGCCCGGCAACGACGCGATGCGCAGCGCGGTGCGCATCGGCGGCGGGCTGCTCGGCGCCGCCGCGCTCGCCGCGATGACGGTGATCGCCGCGCGGCGCGAGGAGGAGCGGACCCGCGTCATCGACGCGCCGGCGCCGGCTCGTCGCGTTTCCTGAGGGCGGCCGCTCAGCCGTTCAGCCAGGGCAGCAGCGAGGGTGTCCGCCGGCGACGATCGACGGCCAGCAGGCTGCTGCCGTCGCTGCGCAGCACCTCGCGTGAGAGCGGGTTCATCGCCTCGCGCCACTCGTGCACCACCCGGCGCGGGAAGTCCTCGGCGGCGGGCAGCGCCGCCGGCATCACCAGGGCGAGGCCGCGATCGGGGACGCCGATGATGATGTCACCGCCGCAGCGCTCCACCAGCGCTGTGAGGATGCCCGGCACCTTGAGAATGCTGCCCTGGTACAGCGAGTCGCCCGCCATCCGCCAGCCGTCGGCGGGGATGCGATCGATGGCGGCGATCCGACCGATGACCTTGGCAAAGCGCGCCTGGGTGTTGGCGTCAGCAGCGCGGCGGACAGCGGCGGTGGTCATGCCGGCGCCCTCCCACTCGGCGACGGGGACGCCGCGCATCACCTGGCCGGGCAGCGACTCAGCGATGAACGCGACGATGTCGCCGCCGAGGGACTCGCTGAGCAGCTCCTCGCTGCGGGCCAGGGAGTCCAGGTAGCGGCGGCTGCGCACGCACCAGAGCACGCGCGCCGGCGCCACGGTGTCCTGGCTCTGCTGGGGAACCAGCCGCGCCTCGACGGAGCGCACGAAGTCGGCGATCAGCACTGCGGTGCGCGCCGGCTGGCGCTCGCACGCGTTGTGCAGCGCGGCCAGCGGCACCACCACGTCGACACCGGGAGCGCGGAGGCGCAGCGAGTAGCGCGCCGGGTCGAGCTCGATGGTAGAGCCGCCGTAGCGCGCCTGCAGCTGCAGGCGGAGCCGGTCGGCGAAGGCGGCGCGGTCGCCGGGGGCGTCGCCGGCGTTTCTCATCACCCTGTTACGCAGCGCGCCGCCGTTTGCTGCGGACGTAGTCGACGAGCACGTAGTCGCCAAGGCGATCGGGGCTGATGAAGAAGGCGCGGCCCCGGTTGAGGCGGGTCATCTCGTCGACGAACTGCACCAGCTGATGGTTGGACTCGAGCATGAACGTGTTGATGACGATGTGCTCACGGGTGCACCGCTGCACCTCGATCAGCGTCTTCTCGAATGTCTCCGGCAGCGGCGGATAGCAGAAGACGGGGCGGCCGTTGTCGATGTGCGCGGTGGGCTCGCCGTCGCTGACGATGATGATCTGCCGGTTGGCCGCACCGTCACGGGCGAGCATGCGCCGCGCCAGCATCAGACCGTGCTGCATGTTGGTGCCGTAGACATACTCGTTGACGCTGAGGTGGGGCAGGTCCGAAGAGCTGATCTCTCGGGCGATGTCGCTGAAGCCGATGATGTGCAGGGAATCGCGCGGGTACTGGCTGCGAATCAGCGAGTCCAGGGCCATGGCCACCTTCTTGGCGGCGTAGAAGTAGCCGCGCAGCGGCATGCTGCGGCTCATGTCGAGCATCAACACCGTCGACGAGCGCGTCAGCGCGTCGCTGCGATGCACCTCGAAGTCGCCCGGGTCGAGCCGCGGCACCCCTGTGCGTTCCTGCGAGCCCAGGGATGCCTGGCGCTGGATGGCGTTCATCACTGTGCGCTCGACGTCGAGGTCGAAGGGGTCACCGAACTCGTACGGCTTGCTGTCGTCGGCGCGTTCGCCGAGCTGGCCGCGGTGGGGGATGGCGTGGTCACCAAACCGGTCCTTGCGCAGCTGGGCGAAGAGATCGCCGAGGGCCTTCTGGCCGATCCGGCGGATGCCGCGGGCGGTCAGCCTGAGCCCGTCGGCGTCGCGCTGGACCAGGCCGCGCGCCTCGAGCTCATGGGCCATCTGGGCCAGTTGGTCGAGGCTGTTGGCAGCGTCCTCGCCGAGCAGGTCGCGGAGCTGGCGGCGGGTGTCGGGTGGGACCTGGTTACCGCGGTAGACCTCGCGCAGGCTCCGCTCCAACTCCTCCATGGCCTGGAGCCGGCCCATCAGCTGCATGGCCTCGTCGAGCGGCAGCTGCTCGCCGCCGAAGAACGAGTAGCGCGACCCCAGACCGCCGCGGGGTGAGAGCATCTCCAGCCCGGCGCCGAGCTCGGCGAGCTCGGCCTGCAGCTCGGGGTCGCCGAAGACGGCGTCGACGAGGTCGCCGAGCTGGCGGCGCATCTCCGGCGACAGCGAGCGCATCAGCGAGTCCATCCGAGCCATCTGCCTGGTGATCTCGTCGAGGAAGTCGTCGACCTTGGCCGGGGCGCCGGGGAAGAGCCGCCCCCACTTCTCCAGGAAACCCTGGTAGCTGCGCTGCCGCTGCGGGTCGGGGACGCCCTCGAGCTTCTCGCGGACCAGCCGGTTGAGATCGCGTGCCATGGCGCGCAGCTCAGCGACGTCCTCGCCGGACATCGCCTGCATCTGCTGGGTCATCTCCTTGAAGTAGGTGTCGACGACGCCCTTCTTGATCTCCTCGAGCAGGCGCTGGAACGCCTCCTCGGCACGCTCATCCATGAACTCGTAGCCCTGCAGCTCGCGGATGGCACCGCCGGGGTCGGCGGGCAGGTTGTCGAGCTGCTCGCGGCGCTTGGCGGCGACGCGCTCGAGGATGCGCTGTGCCGACTCGTCCGCGACGCGCGCGGTGCGCTCATCGATGCCCTGGCGTTCCATGCGCACCACGCTGTCCAGCTTCTCGGTGATGTCATCGAAGACGCCGTCCAGGCTGTACTTCTCGAGCTGCTTGCGCCGGCGGCGCTGCAGCCGCTCGGTCATCTCCTCGAGGCCCATCAACCGCCGTCCCGAGCGGTCCCGCCAGCCCTGGCTGAGCATCCGGCGCAACGCAGTCTCGAAATCCCAGCCGTGGAAGACGTCCTCGCTGAGCCGGTTGA
>CATPBU010000235.1 GCA_955652455.1 Candidatus Dormiibacterota bacterium | reverse complement strand
GGCACGTAGCCGTTTAGGACACTGTGCGGCCATGTTCACTCCTCGCAACCTCGACGTGGTCATGGTCTCGTTCGAAGGGCCCGACCAGTACAGCCAGGCGGGCGGCCTCGGGGTTCGGGCCAAGGAGATGTGCCGGGCGTTCGCAACGATGGGCTTTCGCACCTCGCTCTACTTCGTCGGTGACCCCGGCAAGCCGGCCGAGGAGACAGTTGATGGAGTCCGACTGGTGCGGATCTGTCAGGCGGTGAGCCGCCGCCACCCGGCCGGTGTCTACGACGGCGAGCTGGAGAAGATCGAAACCATGTGGCACGAGCTGCCACCGATGATCCGCGACGGTTCGGTGCGACCCGCGGCAGCCGCCGGACGAGTGCTGGCCATCCTGTGTGAGGAGTGGCAGACAGCCGACTTCGTCGAGATCCTCGACCGCGGGTTGCGAGAGATCGGCATGCGCGACCGCTGCGTCATCCTGTGGAATGCCAACAACCACTTCGGGTTCGACAACATGAACTGGCGCGCACTCGAGCGTGCCGCGACCGTGACAACGGTCAGCCGCTACATGAAGCACCTGATGTGGCCTCACGGCGTCAACCCGGTGGTCATCCCCAACGGCATCCCGGCAGAGGCGCTGCAACCCGTTGATCCGGACGCGGCCAGGCTGATCAGCGACGCCGCCGGGTCAGCCTGTCTGACCTTCAAGATCGGTCGCTTTAGCCCAGACAAGCGATGGCACCAGAGCCTGGACGCCATTGCCGAGCTGCGCGTCCGCGGGCTGCGCGCACGCCTGCTGATGCGAGGTGGGATCGAATCGTTCGGTCACGGCGTGTTAGGTCACGCCCGCCAGCTCTCCCTCGACGTCGCCGATTGGAACGAGCCCATCGCGGGCGCGGCCGACGTGGCGCGGTCGCTGTCGGAGACCGGAACCGCCGCGATCGTCAACCTGCGCCGCTTCCTTCCCGAGTCGGTGCTGCCGGCGGTCTCGCTTGCCTCGGCCGCCGTTCTCGCCAATTCCGGCCACGAGCCCTTCGGCCTGGTCGGCCTCGAGGCGATGGCCGCCGGAGGCGTCGCCGTCGTCGGCGCCACCGGCGAGGAATACGCCCGCCCCTACGGCAACGCCATCGTGGTCGAGACGGCCGAGGGAACCGAGCTGGCCAGCGCGCTCAGCGGGCTCGTCGAGCGCCCAGACCTTTCGCGGCGCCTCCGCGCTGCGGCACGCAGGGACGCCGCCGACTACGCCTGGCCGGAGATCATTGACGGGCTCCTGGAGCGGATGCGCTACATCGCTGCCCGACAGCGCGTGGCGGTCCCGCAACCGACCGCGGCGGGCTGAGTGGGCAGGACAGGACGCCAGACGGGGTGGCAGTGGATAAGCTGCGGCGGTGGATGACCGGCGTGTGGCCTCGATCGCCAGCGAGCTCGGCCTGAGCGTCGAGGAGCTCATCGCAGCGCGTGCCGAGATCACGGCCGGGCTCGACGAGACGCTGGTCGGTGGCCTGGTGCGCTTCGAGGACGCGCTGTTCGAGCTGACCCAGTGAGCTCGCGCCTCACCGCGACTGACCTTTGCTTCATCAATCGCGTGGCCGCCCGCCGCTTCACTGACGCCGAACCGCCGCCAGTCGATGGCGGCGCGTTGGCGGCGGCGCTCGACGCCGCCACGCAGGACACAGCGCTCGAGCGTGCGGCGGCGCTGGTCGCATCCCTGCTCCGCGGCAACGCGTTCACAGCGGTCCCGCTGCACACCGCCCTCCTCATCCTGCATTGCGCGCTGGCCTTCGATAGGCTCATCCTGCTGGCGCCGCAGGGGGTGATCGTCGGGATGATCCGCGGCCTTGCCGGCGACGGTGACGCCGCGGCGTTCACTCGCTGGTTGGAGGACCGCACCGTCCCCTCCGCGTCCGGCAGCTGATGCCGGCGCGACCCCTTGCCGTCGCGCTTGTCTGGCACATGCACCAGCCGTGGTACCGGGACGACGTCGCCGGGCATTTCGTGCTGCCCTGGGTGCGGCGCCGGGCAGCCAAGGACTACCTGCACATGCTCCAGGTGCTCGAGCGCCACCCGGAGATGCGCGTGACCATCAACATGGTCCCGTCCCTGCTCGCTCAGCTGGAGCTGTACAGCGACGGCAGTGTCTCCGACGCCGATCGCGACCTCTGCCTGCGCAGCGCTTCCGAGCTGACCAAGGCCGAACGGGACTTCCTGGTGGCGGGCGCGGCGCACGACGACTACGGGCGCCGCGTGGCGCTGCTATCCCCATACATCGAGCTGGTCGACCGTCTCGCCGCCGGTGACGCCGCTGCGGCCGGAGTGGATGACATCCGTGATCTGCAGCTCTGGACACTCCTGGCGTGGATCGACCCGGACCAGATCCGTGCCGACCCCTTGCTGCTGGCGCTCGCGCAGCGCGGACGCGGCTTCACCGAACACGACAAGCACACCGTCGACCACGCCCAGCTGGCGTTGCTCCGCGCCGTCATCCCGGCTTACCGGGACGCGGTGTCGTCCGGACGGGTGGAGCCGATGACGAGCCCGTTTCACCACCCCATCCTGCCGTTGCTCATCGACGCGACGTCGGCAGGGGTGGCCTCGCCGGGCATCGCCCTTGCCGAGCCGCCGCTGCGCGCCGAGCGGGACGCACTCGAACACATTCGCCGCGGCCTCGACAGCTTCGAGCGCGTCGTCGGGCGCCGGCCAGTGGCAATGTGGCCACCAGAGTGCGCGGTGTCACCCCAAGCGGCTGCGCTGATGCGGGGCTGTGGCCTGCGCTTTGCGATCAGCGACGAGCTGGTGTTGAGCCGCACGCTGGGACACGGCGCCCGTGACGCCGGAGAGCTGTACCGCGCCCACACAGACGCAAGCGGGCTGTCCCTGGTGTTCCGCGACGCTGTATTGAGCAACCTCATCGGCTTCACGTACCAGTCAATGACGGGCGAGGAGGCGGCCTCGGACCTGCTGGCGCGGCTGGTGGCCATCGCGCAGGTCCAGCCCGAGGACCGGGTGGCACCCCTGGTGACGATCGCGCTCGACGGCGAAAACTTCAAGGACTTCTATGCGGAGAACGCAACCCCGTTCCTGGAGGCGCTGTACGCGGGGCTTGTGGCGAGCGCCGAGCTGCAGCCCACCCACGTCGGCAGCTTCCTCGACGGCAATGAAGCCTCGCTTGGGGTGCTACCACCTCTGTGGACAGGTTCATGGATTGACGCCGACCTGCGCACATGGATCGGCGAAGAGGCGCATACGAAGGCGTGGACGCTGCTGGCAGCGACCCGGGACACGCTGCTTGGCATCGATGCTCCGTCAGCGCATCCCCGAGCCTGGGACGAGGTGCTCATCGCCGAGGCCTCTGATTGGTTCTGGTGGTTCGGCGAGCACCACGACTCCGGGTTCGACGCGTCCTGGGACGAGTTGTTCCGCACCCATTTGCGCAACGCGCACACGCTCGCCGGCCTTGCCGTACCAGCCCGAGTCGACGAGCCGGTGATCGCGTCGACCGCGATTGGTCATGACTGCGCGCCGCTGCGCCGCATCGACCCCGTCAGCCGCGGTCCGCTCGAGTGGCAGAGCGCCGGGATCGCGGAGGTTGGCGCTGTGTACGGGGCGATGCGACCTCCGGCGAGCAGCGTCGCTCGCATTCTCTACGGTGCCGGCGGTGGTCGCCTGCACATCCGCTTCGGCGATGGGACGCCTCGGTTTGACCGCGTGGTCATCGACGCAGGCGCCGTCGGCACCCTGGTCGTCGAGCGCGCCGCGCGCAGCCTTTCGGTCGCCACGCCGGTCACGGGTCTGCTCGACTTCGCGATCACCCTTGAAGAGGCCGGGCGCGGCACCGAGCGCGTCCCGCTGCACGGCTCGCTCCACGTGGCCAACCCCGGCGACGGCATCGACTCCCGGCTGCGAGTGCTGATCGTTGCCGCGGAGTGCGCACCTATCGCCGTCGCCGGAGACCTCGCTGCGCTCGTCGCCGCGACCGCGGCCGACGCCGCCGGGCTGGGTCACGACGTCGTCGTCGTCATCCCGCATCACCGCGGCGCGGCGTTCGGCCGGTCGCCAGGAGTGCGCATCGCACGCCTGGCAGCCTCGGCCTGGGGCTCGACCCTCGACGCGCGAGCTGTCCAGGGAGCCCTGGGCGACAGCAACACGCCAAGTCTCAGCATCGATGCCCCCGCTTGGTTCGATCGTGATGCCGTCTACGGCGCCCTCGATGACGGCGAGCGCTACCTCGCGTTCTGCGTGCTCGCCTGCACGCTGATCGATGCAACCGGTTTCGCCCCTGACGTCGTGCACGGCTTCGAGTGGCAGACGGCGGCGCTGCTGGCGCGGCTCGCGACCCTGCCTTCGCCACCGGCGAGCGTCCTCAGCATCGGCGACGGGTCGCCAGGGTACGTTGTCGATGCCGCCACGCTGGCAGGAGCCGGGGTCGGCGGGGTCGGCACGGGCGAGGTCGACCTCATCGATCTCGGCCGTCACGTCGCCACCGTCGTCGAGCAGAGGCCGCGCCAGGGAACGCTCGCCCAGGTCTACGACGCCGCCCTGGCCCGCCGTCGATCCGGTCCCTGAGCCGAGCCCTCGATCGACAGTCGCCGCACCCGGCTGCGCCTATGATTGCCGCGCTGATGAATTCGTCTGAGGCCGAACGAGCGGATCGGGCATGAAGGCGGTGGTCATGGCCGGCGGCGAGGGCTCGCGGCTGCGGCCCCTGACCAGCCAGTACCCCAAACCCTTGGTGCCGGTGGTGGGGACACCGGTGGTCGAGCACATCCTCCGGCTGCTCCGCGACCATGGCATCACCGAGGTGATCCTCACCCTGCAGTACCTGGGTGCCGAGATCCGCAACCGCCTCGGCGACGGCTCCGACCTCGACATGCAGGTCGAGTACGTGGTCGAGGATCAGCCGCTGGGCACGGCCGGGAGCGTCCGCAACGCCGCTCACCTGCTCGACGACACCTTCCTGGTGATCAGCGGCGACGCGCTCACCGACTTCGACCTGACCTGGGTGATCGAGGAGCACCGCCGCCGCCAGAGCCATGCCAGCATCGTGCTCAAGAGCGTGCCCAACCCGCTCGAATACGGGGTGGTGGTCACCGAGTCCGACGGCCGGGTGAAGCGCTTCCTCGAGAAGCCGTCCTGGGGAGAGGTCTTCAGCGACCACGCCAACACTGGCATTTACGTGATCGAGCGGTCCGTCCTCGAGCACATCAAGCCGGACATCTCAGTGGACTGGTCGCAGGATGTGTTCCCGCGGATGCTGCGCAGGAAGGAGCCCCTATTCGGCATCGTCGCCGAGGGCTACTGGTGTGACATCGGGTCGATCCAGTCCTACATGCAGGCCAACTGGGATGCGCTCGAGGGCAACGTGCGCCTGCACATCCCGGGCCGGCGTGAGGGCAACGTTTGGATCGGCGACGGCGTCGAGTTCGGCATCGGCGTGCAGCTCGAGGGTCCAGCCTTCATCGGTGACGAGGTGAAGCTCAAGGCCGGGGCATTCATCAACGGCCACGCCGTCATCGACAAGTACACGATCATCGACGACAACGCCAAGGTCTCCAACACGGTGATCTGGCCGCACTCCTATATCGGGGAGAACTGCAGGCTCCGCCAGAGCATCATCTGCCGCAACGTCACCGTCAAGAACGGTAGCCTCCTCGAGGAGAACACCGTCGTCGGCGACGACTGCGTCATCGGTGTCGGCTCGCGGGTGCGCTCGGGGGTCAAGATCTGGCCGCACAAGGAGGTGGAGCCGGGGTCGACGGTCAACGAGTCCGTGATCTGGGCAGGGGAGTGGCGGCGGGGACTGTTCTCGTCGTACGGCATGGGCGGCCTGATCAACGTCGAACTCACCCCGGAGTTCTGTGCCCGGCTTGGGGCCGCGTTCGCCGCCACGCTTCCGCGCAACGCCACCATCGCTGTGTCGCGCGACCACGCCCGGAGCTCGCGGATGATCAAGCGTGCGCTGGTGTCGGGACTGATGAGTGCGGGCGCCTGCGTGCGCGACCTCAATGAGGTGCCTGTCCCGGTCACCCAGTTCGCGACGCGTGTCGGCCACTGCGACGCCGGGGTGCACGTGCTCGTCTCACCGCTCGACCAGCGCAGCGCCGATATCCGATTCTTCGACGGCGAGGGGTTGCAGATCGACAAGCGTGCTGAGCGCAAATTCGAGAGCCTGTTCTTCCGCGAGGATTTTCGCCGGGCCGCGTTCTACGAGATGGGTGACATAGAGTACCTGGATCCTCAGGCCGAGTACCGGCAGCACCTGCTCACCAGCGTCGACGCCACCGCCATCCGGTCCGCCAGGTTCCGCGTGCTCATCGACTACGACTACAGCCATGCGTCGATGATGCTGCCGGGAATTCTCAACGAGCTCGGCGTCACCGCCATCCCGCTCAACGCTGGCCTCAACGAACAGCCGCACCACCGCACCGTGCCCGACGAGACGGCGCTGATCAGCAAGACGGTGCACGCCGACGTGGGCTGCATGATCAACGCCACCGGCGAGCGGATAACCTTCATCGATGATGAGGGCACGGTCCTCACCCCATACGAAGCCTTCGGTGTCCTGGTCAGCTGGTGGATGCAGACGCATCCTGGCATCGTGCTGGCGCCGGCGACCACACCACAGTGGATCGCCTCCCTGGTCGAGGAACTCGGTGGTTCGTTCACCGCGACCCCCGCCGAGGCCTCGGCGGTTCTGCGTGCCTCGGCGGCGCCGAGCACGTGCCTGGCCGCGGACGGCGACGGCGGCTTCATCTGGCCGTACTTCTTCGGCGCCTACGACGCCATGTACACCCTGGTCAAGTTGCTCGAGATGCGCGCCGTGTTCCAGACCCCGTTGAGCGAAATGCGCCGCCGGCTGCCGACCTCGACCTACATCACAGCCACGGAGTTCTGCCCTTGGGAGGCGAAGGGCAAGGTGATGCGCCGGTTGCTCGAGGATCACCACGGCCAGAACGTCGACCTCGTCGACGGTCTCAAGGTTTTCGTTGACGGTGGTTTCGTCCTGGTGCGCCCCGACCCCGACGAGCCCTCATACCACGTCGTCGCCAGCGTCGGCGACGAGGCGACCGCACGGCGCCTCGTCGCCGAGTACCTCGAGAAGGTCCGAGTCGCGCAGGGTGTCAACGGCCACGCCGAGACAGCGGCTGTCGTCGACACAACCCCAAGCGACTGACCCCCTCTGCCGGCTCAGGCGGCTGCCGGCTCATCCTCGACGGCGCGGCCCGGTAGCCGCCGCGTCCACCTCGGGGCCCACCAGTTGACGCCGCCGAGCAGGCGCATCAGCGCCGGAACCACCAGCGCACGCACCAGGGTGGCGTCGGCGAGCACGGCGACGGCCAGGCCGACCCCGGTGGCTTTGATGGTGACCACGCGCGCCAGGCCGAATGCGACGAAGACGGTGATCATGATCGCCGCCGCACCGGTCACCAGACGGCCGCTGCGCTCGAGGCCGTCGGCCACCGCGAGCCGGTTGTCGTGGGTCCTGTGCCAGGCCTCCTGCATGCGCGTCAGCAGGAAGACCTCGTAGTCCATTGACAGCCCGAAGACAACGCAGAACAGCAGCACAGGAAGCGTTGGATCGATGGCGCCAGCGGTGATGTTGAGCGGGCCTGAGAGGTGGCCGTCCTGGAAGATCCACACCATCGCCCCGAATGCAGCGCTCAGCGAGAGCAGGTTCATCAGCACGGCCTTGATGGGCAGGATCAACGAGCGGAGTAGGAAGAACAGCACGATTATGGTGGTGACCATCGCGAAGCCGACCGCGAGCGGGCTCTGGTGCACGATGTAGCCGACGAAGTCGATGTCGAACGCGGTGTCGCCGGTCACCGCCACGTCGGCGCCCGCGACGCCGCTCTCGCCGCGGATGGTCCGCACCAGGTCGTGCGCTGGCGCGCTGGCGGGCAGGTAGGGCGCGACCGCGTCGAGCACAGCGATGCTGCGCCCCGTCCTGCGCGTCACCTCGTCACGCGCAGCGGCCGGGAGCGAGCCGCCGGCGCCGCCGCCATAGAGCTGCTGGTACGCGGCCACCGACAGGTCGGGATCGACGTCGACGTAGCTGCGCACTGCGGCGACGCCGCGTGTCGAGCGCAGCCGCTTGCTGATCTCGGCGGCGATGGCCACATTGGCTGGCGAGAGCGGCGATCCGCTCTTGAAGTCGACGACGACCTCGATGATGTTGGCGCCCTGGCTGGGGAACGCCGACGCAATCAGCTCGGCACCCTGACGGGCCTCGGCGTCCGGGGGCAGCTGGGTGACGTCGGTGCTGGCCAGCTGCATGTGCAGGAACGGCGACCCGGCAGCGAGGAGCACCGCGATGGTCGGCACCAGCACCAACACGGGACGCCGCATCACCGCGACCGCGATGCGGTGCCAGATCCCCTGGCCTTGCGGTCGGGGCCGGAGGATGGGCACCGTCAGACGGTTGATGCGGTGGCCGAGCATCGAGAGCACAGCGGGGAGGAAGGTGAGTGCCAGCAGCACGGACACGGCCACGACGATCGCGCCGCAGATGCCCATCGACACCAGGAAGGTGCCGCGGTAGAACAGCATCGCCGACAGGCCGATCGCGACCGTAAGGCCGCTGAAGAGGATCGCCCGCCCCGCCGTGGCCATCGCGATGGACACGGCCTGGGCAACCTCCCTACCCGCCGCCAGCTCCTCGCGGAACCGGCTGACGATGAACAGCGAGTAGTCGATGGCGATCCCGAGCCCGATCAGCGTCACGATGTTGAGCGCGTAGGTCGACACGTCGGTGACATGAGCCAGCAGCAGCGCGGCACCGACACCACCGGTCACCGCGAGCAGGCCGATGGCGAGGCAGACCAGCGCCGCGACGCCGGTGCCGAAGACGATGAGCAACAGCACCAGTGCGACCAATGACGAGCCGATCTCGGCCTTCTGGAGGTCGGCGGCGAGCAGGGTGTCGAACTCGTACGCGAGCGGCACGTCACCGGTGGCGACGACGTTGAGCGCAGCCGGCGCGGCGACCTCGGCGCGCAGCTCGCCGAACTGCTTGCGCGCGTTCGTGAAATCGGGGCTGAGCGAGACCACTGCCAGGATCCTGTGGCCATCCGCAGACACCATCTGCGCCGCAGTGGCAGCGGGCGCCGTGTAGGGCGTCTGAATGCCGGCCACGCGATGATCGGCGGCCAGCGGAGCAAGGGCTTGGGCCACCTCCCCGTGGAAGGCCGGGTCGGCGGCGACTCTGCCGCTGTCGCTGAGAATGAGCGTGAAGTTGACACCGTTCGCGGGCAGCTGGTCGCCAATCAGGGTGAAGCCGCGCGCCGACTCGAAGTCAAAGCTATTGGCGTTCCTGGGCTCGCCACCGGTGGCGATGGCCACGATCGAGAGGACGAAGCCGACAAGGCTGAGGCCGAGCACGCTGCGGCGGCGCGCGTACACGAAGCGACCCCACCGGTGCACGGCGCGAGTATATCGACGCCTCCGCCGAACCCACCCTCGAGGTGCGGCGCCTGCCCCAATGGCGCCGACCACGCACGGTTATCATCGGTGGCACAGTGGGAGAGATCTCCAGCCAGGAACCCGCGGCCACGCCGGCGGTGCGCGACCCCGACTCGCTCGGGCTGCTCTGCCACGAGCTCCGCCAGCCTCTCGTCGTCGCCGTCGGCTACGTGTCCATGCTCGACGACGGGACGTTCGGTGCCCTGCCGCCCGAGGCGAAGGCGGTGCTCGGCACCGTCGCCGATCGCCTCGATGCCATGAACGAGATCATCAACCGCATCGCCGACCGGGACTGAGCCAGCCGCCTCGCCGGCTCAGGCGCCCGGTGTCGGCACCGCGCCACCGAACCCGCGGCCGCCGCCGAACCCGAAGCCTCCGCCTCCGGCAAAGGTGCACGAGCCGCTGGCGTTGGCCGGCTGAATCGTCAGAGCCGTGGCCTGGACCACTCCCTGCGCATCCTTGCGGCCGATGGCGCGAACGCAGCTGTCCAGGGTGAGGTCAGCCGCGGTCGCCGGCGATGACTCGGTGACGGACAGCGTGGTCGGCACTGTTGCAGAGCTCGCCGCGCCCGCGGTTGTCCGGACCGTCACGGTGGTTCCGGTCACCGCGGTCACCATGCCGCTGACGACAGCCGTGTTGGGTTTCAAGGCCGGCGCCCCCGAGGGGCGGGCGCCGCCGGACGGGAACGCGCGGGGCGATCCGTTGGGGCCGCCCAAGCCCGCCTGCCGGCCGACCGCGCACGAGCCGTTGACCGGCCGGCTGAGCCGCACCGTGCTGGCGGTCACCGCACCCGTCGAATCCTTCTGACCGACGATTGCGACACAGGTGCCCGGGACGATGTCGCCCGGGGAACTGGTGCTCGTCGTGGTGATGGCCGTCGCGCTGGTGTACGCCACGGAGACATCACCGTTGGTCGTGCTCAGGGTTAGGCTGGTACCACTCACCTTGACCAGCTGGCCGGCCGTGCCTGCGCCGGCACGTCCCGAGGCGGACGGGGTGGCCGCGCCGGCAGGGCCGTTGCTGGCGCTTGCGCCGCCGCAGCCGGCGACGGCGATCACTGAACAGCAGAGAAGAAGCTTCGTCGGCGATGGCATACGGGTTCTCCGGGACATGTCGGTTGACAGGGTCACTGCGAGCGCAGCGCCACGATCGGCGCGAGTCGAGAGGCTCGCGCCGCGGGATAGACGCCGAAGATCAGGCCAACAGCAGCCGCGACCCCGACCGCGACGACCACGGGGAGGGGCGTGATGTGGATGGCGATGCTGGTGACGTGCGGCAGCACCGCACCCACGGCGAAGGCGATCGCCACGCCGAGGATCCCACCCACCACGCTGAGCGTTGCCGCCTCCACGAGGAACTGCTTGAGAACGTCTGCGGGGGTCGCGCCGACGGCCTTGCGCAGGCCGATCTCCCCGGTTCTCTCGGTGACGGTGACGAGCATGATGTTCATGACGCCGATGCCACCAACCAGGAGCGAGATCGCCGCGATGCTGGCCAGCAGAAGCGTCAGCGTGGTCGTCACCGACTGCGCGGTGCTCAGGAAGG
>CATPBU010000234.1 GCA_955652455.1 Candidatus Dormiibacterota bacterium | reverse complement strand
GTGGTGAGCACGCGCAACGATGTGACAGTGGTGTCGTACGCGGCGAGAGGCTCGCCCATGCCCATGTACACGACGTGGGTGACCGGTCCCAGCCCGCGACGATGCAGCGCGCCGGCGGCCGCACGCACCTGGTCGACCACCTCAGCCGGCGTGCACGACCGGCGCAGACCCATGCGCCCGGTGGCGCAGAACGGGCAGCCGACAGCGCAGCCCACCTGGGTGCTGACGCAAACGGTCGCGCGCCGCCGCGAGCGCTGCCGCGCGCGCGTCTCCATCGCCACCGTCTCAACGGTCTGGCCATCGCCAAGACGGCAGAGCAGCTTGATGGTCAAACCCGCGTCGGCACCGCTCTCGGCGGCCACCGTCACGGTGGAGAACTGCAGGTCGCCTGCGAGGGCATCGCGCAACCCCGAGGGGAACTGCCGAATGGCATCGAGGCCGCCGACGAATGGCTGCCAGGTGGCCCGGCGCAGCTGAGCCACCCGAAACGGCGGCGCACCGCGCGCCGAGATCACCGCAGCCAGGGCGTCGTCGGAGGCTGTGCTGAGAGCAATCGCCGACATCGTCCCATGGTAGAGCGCGAGCCGCGGCCGCCAGCCTACAGGCGGCTTCCTAGACTGCGCCGGTGCGCGACCTGCTCAACAGCCTGCTCGGAGTTCCGGCCACCATTCTCATCGCCGCCGGGCTCGGCCTCGCCGGGGTCACTGTGGTGAGCAGGGCGAGGGGGCGCCGCGAGCCGCCGATCCGCTGGGTGCACCTGGCCCTCGGCATCGCCCTACTCGTGGCCGGCGGCCTGGTCATGCTCCTCGACGTTGCCGTCGTCGGGGTGCGCTGAGGTCTGCTCAGGTGCGCCCCAGGAGGTCGAGGAACTCACTGCGACACTTGGGGTCGTTCTGAAAGGCGCCGGTGAGCGCGGAGGTCACCGCGCGGCTGTTCTGCTTCTCGACACCGCGCATCATCATGCAGAGGTGTGAGGCCTCGATGACCACCGCGGTGCCGTACGGGTCGAGCGCCTCGTCGAGGGCCGTCGCGATCTGGGTTGTCAGCCGTTCCTGAACCTGGAGACGCCGGGCGAACACCTCGACGATGCGCGGCAGCTTGCTGAGCCCGAGGATGCGTCCCCGCGGCAGGTAGGCGATGTGTGCCCTTCCGAAGAAGGGCAGCAGGTGATGCTCACAGAGGGAGTAGACCTCGATGTCGCGGACCAGCACCATCTCTTGGTACGACTCGGCGAACACGGCGCCGTTGATGACGTCGGCGACGTTGAGCTCATAGCCGCTCAGCAGGAAGCGGAGGCTGCGGGCCACCCGGTCAGGGGTGTGCCGAAGGCCCTCACGTTCGGGGTCCTCCCCGAGCTCGCCGATCAGCCGCTCGATGAGCGGCGCGACGGTATCGTCGACCGCCGGATCGCGTCGGGACGCATGCTGATCGTCTGACGCGCGAATCGGGAGCGGCGTTGGCTCAGCCATCGCTCCACTATGCCACCCGGCACCGCCCGGGGCGCTAGGCCGCGACGCTCCGCGCGCTCAACGGTTGCTGTAGATGGGGATATTGGTGCCGGAGAGTGGCGCCCCCGCGTCGCTCACCAGGAAGTGGACGATCGCGGCGACGTCGTCGGGCGTCATCCCCGCGCGCAGGTGCGGCGCCGCGCGTCGCAGCAGCTGCGTGTCCACGGCCCCAGGGCTGATGCAGACGCAGCGCACCCCGTGTTCGCGCCCCTCGAGCGCCACCGCCTCGGTGAGCGCGATGACCCCCGCCTTCGACACGTTGTACGAGGCCAGGCCGGGGAACTTCTCCACTCCCGCGACGCCGGAGAGGGACGCGATGTTGACGATCACGCCACCACCCGTCTCGCGCATGCGCAGCGTCGCCTCGCGACAGCAGGCAAAGACAGCGTCGAGGTTGACGGCAAGAACCCGCCGCCAATCCGCGTCGGTGATCTGGTGGAACGGGCGCGGTTCGAGTGTCGCCGCGTTGTTGACCCACACCGCAAGAGTTCCCTGCTCGGCAGCGGAGGCGGCGATGCTCACCGCTGCTTGTGGTGCCGCGATGTCCAGCGCAATTGCGCGGATCCCCGGCTGTCCACTGACGGTCTCGGCGAGTTCCGATCCGGAGCGCGACACTGCGATGACGACGTGGGTCATCGCGAGACGGCGTGCGATGGCGCGGCCGATGCCGCGACCGGCGCCGGTGACGACGGCGACGGCTGCGGTCGGCCTCGCTGTGGTCATCAATGCACCGCGATCGCCGTCACGCCGGCCGTTGCCGGGAGTCTCGGCAAGCCAAGAATGTCCTCAATGGAGGCAAGCAAAGAGGGATGGGAGTAGGCGCTAGCGGGACTCACCGGACGCCTGGATCCGAGAATCAGGGTGAGCACCTGGTTGGTGCCGCCGCCGTCACTCTCGTCCCATGTGATGAACATGACGGCGTTGCGCATTCCCGGTGAGTCCAGGATCGCCGGCACCGTGCTTCGCAACCACGCGTCGCCAATGGAGGGCGAGCAATCGTGCATGTCGTGGCAGAGATTCGGGGTGATCCACATGAAGCGCGGTTGCGAAGGGCTGGAGAGATCATTCGCCAGGTCGGATAACGGCACGACCGGTGACGGGCAATGGCCACCGTAGTACGCGAACGGGTTGTGCTTCACCGCGTACCCCCCGCCGTTCACGTGGCAGTCCGCGCCCATCCCCTCCATATAGGCTCGCCATCGGATTCCTGCGGCTGTCAGCTGATCGCCTATGTCCAGCTGGGGCAGGACGTGGTAGCCGTCATCGCTGATCCCCCAGGTCGTCCCTGAGGTCAGGGCGAGATAGTTGGGAAGACTGGGGTGGGAGCTGGCTCGGTAATTGGTCAGTGTTGCATCAGCCGTGGCAAGCGTGCGGATGTAGGGCAACCCGACCACCTGGTCGAAACCGTGGTTCTCCATGACGATGACAGCGACGTCAACCGGCTGTGACGCCGGCGGCGCCGGCGCGATCGATCGCGCTGCCGGCGGGGTGCCGACCGCGGCTGTCGGTGAGGAGGGAAGCACTGTCGCACCGCACGCCGCGCAGATCATGAAGAGCATGGTCACGGCGGCGAGGCGACGAGGCCGGCGCAACCTGCCTGGCACGACGTCCATCGGCGCGAGGGTAGCACCGAGGCGGGCGACCAACCCCAGCCGTCGGCTGGTTGCCCCGGATGGGACTGGAAGCTGTCCTATCCGCCTTTGGGGCGTGCAGCTTGGATTCGCGGGGTGGGCAGGAACGGGGCAGCCACCCTGCGCCTCCAAGTTGGACTGAAGGTGCCTGCATGGCCGGCGCACACGGCGAGGTCGAAGGCTCGCATCGCCTCCCACGGTGTACTTCCCGTGTATCCGACCGCCAACCTTCTGCCGTCCACGACGCGACTGCTCCGATACAGCCAACGATGGTTCGGCAGCTCCACCAGTGCGCCGCGCACATCCTGTTCCTTAGGCACGCTGTGATGATCGCGCGCGCACCTGTCGGACCCATGACGCCTGCTTGTGGTACTTGGCCGCCCTTGCGCAGCCCACCAGTTCCTTCACCCATCCGCGATCTGCTCGCGACGGCTGTCTTCTCGTTTGTCACCCTCGCGTCGGGAAGGCCGCAAATGGCGCAGCTACCCTAGGCAGTCGAGTAACCCAGGCTGCCAGCGGTGTGCTGTCACGGCCGCTGGCCGGGCCTGGGGTGGCGCCGGGTAGCCCGCAGGCCAAAGTTCCGGGCGGTTCGATTCCTGCCGGGGGCGCAAACTTGCGACCCGGCATCGCAACCCAGAAGCCTCCCGACG
>CATPBU010000233.1 GCA_955652455.1 Candidatus Dormiibacterota bacterium | reverse complement strand
TCTCAGTACGTCGCCAAGCAGCTTCACGGTTCTCCTGCTCGGTTCCGACAACGACGCCAAATTCGCAACCAACGTGGTGCTGACCCAGTCGATGATTCTTGCCAGGGTCGATCCGGCGACTCGCCACGTGACCATGGTCTCGATACCCCGCGACCTCAATGTCCGCCTTGCAACCGGCGGCACCGACAAGATCGACAAGGCGTACCTGTACGGGGGCGTGGATGCCGCGATCAACACGGTGGAACAGGATTTCGGCGTGCACGTCGATCACTACGCGTGGATCGGCCTGCTCGGCTTGGTCCACCTTATCGACCAGGTCGGCGGCGTCGACGTGGTGGCGAGCAACCCGGTGCTCGACGACTTCTACCCGAAGGACCTCAGCGGCAGCAACCCGTATGACTTCCAGCGCGTCGCCGTGCTCCCTGGTCCGCAGCACATGAACGGCATGGAGGCGCTGCAGTACGTGCGCTCGCGACACGATGACCTGCGCAGCGACTTCGGCCGCTCGGTTCGGCAGCAGCAGGTCCTGCTTGCGCTCCGCGCCAAGGCAAAGCTGCTTGGCATCGCCGATCTTCCCGACATCGCCAACGCCATGAATGGCCAGTTCACAACCGATATGTCGCTCGGTCAGGTGGGTCTGTTGCTTCCCATCGCCGGGAACGTGTCACTGACCGATGTACAGCAGGTGGTGTTGCTGCCGCCGTACACCGCCGCGCAGGTGATCGGCAACCAGGACGTGCTCGTGCCCAACTGGAATCTGATCCTCCCACTCGTCTACAAGTACTTCCCGGCGAGGTGAGACGCATCGCGTTCATCGTCACCCTGCTGGTGGCGTGGGCGGCTTTCGGGTTCGGGGTCAACCGTCTCATCGACAGCCGCAAGTCGAACCTCATCCAGGCGGCCAAAGTCACGGTGATACCTCCGCAGGAGACGCCGGCGTTCAGCCTGCCCGGCACCATCTGGGTAAGTCAGGGAGGTCACCTCTACAGGCTCCGCGGAGGACAGTTCACCGACATGGGTCTACCCGCCAGCACAGGTGCCTGGATCCAGCCGGCCACCGCCGATGGGGGCCGGCTGCTGGTGGTTGCCCGCGCCGCGGAGTACAGCGATGTCTACCTGGTCGACGCGTCGGGCGTCCCCCACCAGCTCACCAGGAACGCCACCACGACCAGCCACGTGGAATTCAACGCGTGGTCGTACTGGCCACACCTCGCGGCCGACGGAACCACCGTCATCTTCAACTATGACGGCCCCAAGATCGGCACCTTCGAGGTGCACCTCGCGGTGTGGTCCGGACCCCTGTCCGGCAAGCTGGAGTCGACACAGTGGACCCGCCCCAGCGCGTACACCGGCGGAGACGTGGCGCCCGTTCCCCTCCTCAGCGGCGGAGTGCTGTACGCCAGCTACAGCATCAACAGCAGCGAGCAGATCGTCTCGCGCATCGCCACCGTCTCTCGGCCGGGGTCGGCACCGGTGTACCTGACCGCAGGATTGGACGACTGCAACGAGCCGGCAGTCAGCCCGGACGGGTCGGAGCTCGCAGTGATCTGCACATCTGACACGCAGACCGCCAGGCTCGAGGTGATCCCACTCGTCAACGGCGTGCCGGGTCCACCCAAAGTTCTGATCAGCGGCTGCCTGTGTGCGTCACCGGCGTGGTCACCAGACGGCACCAGCCTGCTGTACCTGGCTCCGGCCGATGCCAGCGGTCACTTCCAGCTGTGGTGGCTCGCGCACGCCACCGCGTCCACGCCGGCTCTGCCGAAGCTTCTGACCAACCGTCTCGACCTCGACGCGACCTCGCCACCGGCATGGGGGGCCGCCTAGAACTCGGACGGATTCCAACCGTGCGAGAAGTGCGAATTCGTCTCGCCTCCGGCACCAGCATCAAGCCGGGCCGACAAGACACCGCATCGCGACTTGATTGGCCATGACCGGGGCCGCGGTCACACGGGAGCGTCCAGCGTCGAACGCAACGATCGTTGCACAAGGGACGGCTGAGCGACTCGCCCGGACGATTAAGCCCAACGGTGCAGCGTTTCGGGCCGACCAGACGGAAGCATGGATGCCCATGAGCGCTGACACAATGGCTGCATCCTGATATTGGGGGAGTTGCGGAATGACCGGACATCCATTGGTTTCGCGAGGGCAATTGGCACGTGCGGACCCTTCGGTATAGTCGGTGATCGATGCCCCTCGTGTTGGTTGCTGTCGTCTGTGTGCTCTGGCTGCTGACAGTCGGCCATCGCCAGCGACTCGGCTTGGGCTCCCTCTCCGTCCGCGGTGCGCTGGTGGTTGCCTTCCTCATGTTCGAGGTGCTGGTTCTTCTTGTCACTGAGGTGACCAGTGTCGGTGGCCATTTCACCTCCATCACGGTCGCGCTCGCGTGGGGCATTCTGCTGCTGCTGTTGCTGACCTTGGCGCAGCCCCAGCTCGTCCAGCTCATCACAGGATGGACGGCTACGCACCGCAAGCGACAGTCAACCCGGGCGCGTTTGCGGACCCTCAGCGTCGAGCACGCACTGTGGTTGAGTGCGATCCTTGCGATTTTTGGAATCCTTATCGCCATCGGATGGCTATATCCACCGAACAATGGCGATTCGATGGTGTACCACCTCGCGCGCGTCGAGCACTGGATTCAGAACGGGTCGGTGGCCCCCTATGCCACGCACTACCTCGCGCAGATCGAGCTATCGCCCCTCCACGAGTACAACCTTGCTCACCTGCACCTCCTGTCTGGCAGCGACCGATTGGATGGGTATGTGCAGCTATTCGGGGCACTGATCTGCGTCGTCGGCGCTTCGGAGATGGCACGCGTGCTGGGTGGTTCGCGCAGGGTGCAGACTGCCGCGG
>CATPBU010000232.1 GCA_955652455.1 Candidatus Dormiibacterota bacterium | reverse complement strand
GAACCACGTCGAGCTCACCCGCAGGTTCGAGCAGCTCGACGTCGAGGTGGAGCTTGGCTTCTCCGCCGAACAGACCGCGCGCGAGGTGCAGCGGTGCCTCAATTGCGACATCCAGACGGTGTTCTCGGCGCCGCTGTGCATCGAATGTGACGCGTGCATCGACGTGTGCCCGGTGCAGTGCCTGACGATCACGCCGGACGCAGACGAGGACGACGTCCGTGGCCGCCTCTCCGCCCCGGCACTCAACCCCGCGCAGGCCCTGTTCGTGTCGGCCGCGCTGCCGCAGACCGGCCGCCTGATGATCAAGGACGAGGATCTCTGTGTGCACTGCGGCCTCTGCGCCGAACGCTGCCCGACCGCTGCGTGGGACATGGAGAAGTTCACGCTCCTCCTGCCCATCGCAGGCATTGCCCTCCCCCTCCCCGTGGAAGCGCACTGATGGTCCTCGAGCACCTCGCACCAGACACCCCGCATCGAGGCATACGCCGGGTCGTCGATCTCGCCATCAAGCTGGCCAACGTCAACGGCACGGGCTCTTCGAGCGCCAACAACCTGCTCATGCAGGCGTTCTTCCGCATGGGCATCCCGGTCTCCGGGAAAAACCTGTTCCCCTCCAATATCCAGGGACTACCCACCTGGTACGAGATCAGGGTCAATGGCTCCGGGCACACAGCCCGCGTCCGTGAATTCGACGTGATGGTCGCGATGAATACCCAGACGCATGCCCAGGACATCCGCGAGGTGCGCGCGGGCGGCTACGTGGTGTGGGACTCGACCTGGCCGCTCGATCCGCTCGCGACACGCGAGGACGTTTCCTACCTGGGAGTGCCCGTCGCCCAGATATGCAACGAGGCCTTCCGCAGCCCGCGAGCGCGCACGCTGATGCAGAACATCGTCTCGTGCGGTGCGGTCGTCGCGCTGCTGGCGATCGACCTCGACATCGTGTCCAGCCTGCTGGCCGAGAAGTTTGCCGGTAAGGACAAGCTGCGCGAGTCCAACCAGCGCGCTCTGATGCTCGGATACGACTACGCGCGCGAACACCTCGTGTGCCCGCTGCCCTGTCATGTGCACGTCATGGACGGGAACGCGGAATCGATCCTCATCGACGGCAACACCGCCGCGGCACTCGGCTTCCTCTACGCCGGGGCCACTGTGGCCGCCTGGTACCCGATCACACCCTCCACGTCGCTCATGGATGCGTTCACACAACTCTGCCGACGATATCGTCGCGATCCAGAGACCGGACGCAACAACTACCTGATCCTCCAGGCCGAGGATGAGTTGGCGTCGATCGGCATCGTGATCGGAGCCAGCTGGAACGGGGCGCGCGCTTTCACCTCGACATCCGGTCCGGGGATATCCCTGATGAACGAGCTGATTGGACTGGCGTACTACACCGAGACGCCGGTTGTGATCGTCGACGTGCAGCGCGCGGGGCCGTCCACGGGCATGCCTACCCGGACGCAGCAGGGTGACATCCTCACGTGCGCCTACGCGTCGCACGGCGACACCAAGCACATTCTCCTCTTCCCGGGCGACCCCGCCGAGTGCTTCGATTTCGCAGCGCGCAGCTTCGACCTCGCCGAACGCTTCCAGACCCCCGTGATGATGCTGTCCGACGTCGACATCGGCATGAACGACTGGGTGATCCCACGACTCACGTGGGACGATTCGCGCATGCCCGACCGCGGACGCGTGCTCGACGCGAAGCAGCTTGAGAGCCGGATCGGGGGGTACCATCGGTACGCGAACGCCGACAGCGACCATGTCGCCGCGCGCACGCTTCCCGGCGTCGATGCCAAGGGCGCGTACTTCGCTCGCGGCTCTGGCCACAACGAATTCGGCGGCTACACCGAGACACCGGAGGAGTACATGGCGGTGGTCGATCGGCTGGCGAGCAAGCACGCAGCGGCGGCGATGCACGTGCCCGAGCCGGAGGTCGAGAGCCGTGGCGTCCGCGCGGCGCTGGTCACGGTTGGCGGCTGCGGCCCCGCGGTTCGCGAGGCCATCGAGGTGCTCGACGCGCAAGGTGTGGAGCTTGACTACATGCGCATCCGAGGCTTCCCGTTCTCGCCCGCCGTGCAGGACTTCCTCGACGAGCACGACACCGTCTTCGTCATCGAGCAGAACCGCGACGCGCAACTCAGGTCCCTGCTGGTGCTGGAGACAACAGTGGCCAAGGACCGGTTGCGATCGGTGCTCGCCTACGGCGGAATGCCGCTCAGCGCCGCCGAGGTCATCGACGGCGTGCGCGTCCAGATGGAGACCTGACCATGCCTTCCATCGAGAGGCCGCCAATTCAGCACCCGGGGATGCGGCGCAACAGTCTGGATCTGACGATCCGTGACTACGAGGGCTCGATGTCGACGCTCTGCGCCGGGTGCGGCCACGACTCGGTGACCGCCGCCATCGTCCATGCCCTCTGGGAGATGGCCACCCCGCCACACATGATCGCCAAGCTGAGCGGGATCGGCTGTTCGGCCAAGACGACGGCGTACTTCGCCCGCGGCGCGCACGGCTTCAACACCGCCCACGGAAGGATGGCGACCATCGCCACCGGCGCGGCAGCCGCCAACCGCGACCTGCTCTACATCGGCATCTCCGGCGACGGCGACTCCCTGTCGATCGGGCTGGGTCATCTCGCCCACCTGATCCGCCGCAATGTGCGGATGGTCTACATCATCGAGAACAACGGGGTGTACGGTCTGACCAAGGGCCAATTCTCGCCGTCCGCCGACATCGGCTCCACCACCAAGCGCGGCGACCCCAACAACATGCCTCCGATCGACCCGATGAGCCTGGGCCTGAGCCTCGGTGCCACGTTCCTGGCGCGCGGATTCTCCGGCGACAAGCAGCAGCTGGTCCCGATCATCAAGGCCGCCGCCGCCCATCGCGGCCTGGCGCTCATCGATGTGATCTCGCCTTGCGTGACCTTCAACGACCACGAGGGATCGACCAAGAGCTACCTGTTCACGCGCCAACACGACACCACCGCCACCGAGGCGGACTTCGTAGCCCAGCAGCCGGAGATCGTGGCCTCGATCCCGCCTGACGGGACGGTCAGCGTGACCATGCACGACGGCAGCGTCCTGCGTGTGCGATCGGTGCCCAGCGACTACGACCCGACGGATCGCGAGGCGGTTGCGGAACATCTCCGACAGGCCCGCGCCGCGGGTGACGTTGTCACCGGCCTGCTCTACAT
>CATPBU010000231.1 GCA_955652455.1 Candidatus Dormiibacterota bacterium | reverse complement strand
GAGGACCTGCATGGCGAGGGCAAACCCGCTTCCCTCCTTGCCTAGTCGGTTGGCAACGGGCACGACAACCTCGTCGAAATGCAGTTCGGCGGTGTTGCTGCCCCGGATCCCGAGCTTGCCGTGGATCTCTGATGCGGCGAACCCACCTAGCTCCCGGGCATTGTCGAGGACGAAGGCGCTGACGCCGCCCGCGCCGCCTTTG
Source organism: Candidatus Dormiibacterota bacterium (assembly GCA_955652455.1). The sequence goes on along the minus strand of CATPBU010000231.1, from coordinate 3,804 downwards.
GGATCGGTCTTGGCGAACACCACGATGGTGTCGGCGACACCGCCATCCGTGATCCAGATCTTGCTTCCGGTGATGACATAGTCGTCGCCCTGGCGCGTGGCTCGGGTCTCCATCCCACCCGGGTCGCTGCCTGCGCCCGGCTCCGTGAGCGCGTAGGCGCCGAGCTTCTTGCCACTGGCGAGATCGGGGAGAAAGCGCTGCTTCTGCTCGTCGCTGCCAGCAAGCATGATCGGGTAGCCGCCGAGCGCCTGGACAGCAAGGATGAGGGCACTGCTGGCACAGGCCTTGGCCACCTCCTCGATCGCCACGTTGAGCGTGAGCGCGCTGCCCGAGAGCCCACCGTACTCGGGGGGGAACGGAAGCGAGAACAGGTCGTGCGAACGGAACAGGTCGACAATGTCCCACGGGAATTCAGCGGTGGCGTCGATCTCCCGAGCGCGCGGCGCGATCCGGTCGCGCGCTAACTCGCGCACCGACTGACGGGTCAGCAACTGCTCCTCGTTGAGGAAGGGGTCCACGCTGCGTGCTCCAGGGCCGCGGCTGAGCGGCGCGAAATCGACGCGGCCGATTATGCGCGGCCGGCCTCCGCGCCAGTCGTGGTACTCCCGCCGCGCAGCAGAGCGCGGGCGATCACAATGCGCTGCACCTGGTTGGTGCCTTCGTAGATCTGTGACGCCTTGCCGTCGCGCAGCCTCACCGCCGCCGGGTGGTCGCTGCGGGCCGAGTCCGGCGCGCACAACTCCACGGCCGCGTGGGCCGCCGCGACGCATGTGTCGGTGGCGTAGAGCTTGGCGATCGCTGCCTCGCGCGTCATCGAGACCTTGGCATCGGCGAGCCGGGCAGCGTGCGTTGTCAGCAACCGCGATGCGATGGTGCGCGCGTGGATGTCGGCGAGCAGGGTCTCGTCGACGAGCGGCTGTGGCGCGCCGGCGCGGGCAACGATGGTGTCGATGCATCCCTGGGCGATGCCCACCGCCTGGGCACTGATGCCGACGCGGCCGTTGTCCAACGTCGCCATGGCAATACCAAACCCCGCTCCCTCCGCTCCAAGGCGGTTGGCCGCGGCGACGGGGACTCCGTCGAGGATCAATTCGCCAGTCCACGAGCCGGCGAGCCCCATCTTGTGAAGCGGTTCGCCGCACTGAAGGCCAGGGCTTTGCGCATCGACGATGAACGCACTGATGCCATGCGCGCCCGCTCCGGTGCGCGCCATCACCATGTACACCTCTGCGGCTCCGCAGTTGGTGATGAACGCCTTGCTGCCGGTGAGCCGGTACCCCTCCCCGTCGCGTTCGGCTCGCGTTGCCAGCCCCGCAGCATCGCTACCGCTGTCGGGCTCGGTGAGCGCGAACGCGGTGGTGCACCGGCCCGAGGCGAGCAGGGGGAGGTACCGGCGCAGCTGCTCCGTGCTGCCGAAGAGCAGCAGCGGTTCGCTGCCCACGCTGAGGTGGACGTCGAGGATGACCGCACTGCTGGCGCAGACTCGGGCCACCGCCTCGATGAATCGGGCGAACTGGACATGGCTGGCACCCGCGCCCCCGTACTCCACCGGCACCAGGAGGCCGGCGACGCCGCGATCGCCGGCGACGCGGACAAGCTCGCCAGGAGTCGGCCCCTGGCCGGCGGCCATCGCCGCGGCGTGCGGGCGAACCACGTCTTCGACGTAGCTCGCGGTGAGCTGGTCGATCGACTCGTCGAGCGCGGACGACAGAGCCTCAGCCGACACGGACGAGCGTCGCCTCGCCCTGGGCCATCCCGCTGCAGATCCCGGCGGCTCCGTATCCTCCACCGCGCCGGCGCAGCTCGTACAGCAGGGTCATGAGGATGCGCGCCCCCGTGGCGCCGATGGGGTGGCCCACCGCGATGGCCCCGCCGTTGACGTTGACTCGGTCGGGATCGACCTCGAGCATGCGAGTGCCGGTGATTGCGACGGCGGCGAAAGCCTCGTTGATCTCGACGAGCTCGAGCCGGCCGGCATCGATCTCGCCGTGCGTGCGGGCCAGCGCCTTCTCGACAGCCATGGCTGGAACTGTGGCGAGATACGGATGCTCAGCCGCGGATTCGGCGTACGTCACCCACGTACCCAGGGGCAATAGCCCGGCGGCGCGGGCGCGCTCGGCGCTCATCATCAGGACCGCGCTGGCCCCATCGTTGATTCCGGGAGCGTTTCCGGCGGTGACGGTGCTGCCCTCGCCGAATGCGCCGCGCAGCGAGGCGAGCTTCTCCAGAGATGAATCCGGGCGCGGCTGTTCGTCCTCTGCGACGGCGCCATCCCCCACCGGCACGGGCACTACCTCTTCCGCGAAATGACCGGCCCCCAGCGCCGCGGCGTAGCGCTGCTGTGAGCGAAGCGCCCACTCATCCTGCTGTTCGCGGGTCACACCCAGTTCGGCCGCGACCTCGCTGCCGTGCACGCCCATGAGCACCCCGTCGGCCGGGCAACAGAGGCCGTCGCGGTAAATGCTGTCCACCGCCACCCGATCACCTAGGCGCGCGCCGAACCGTTGGTCCTGGAGGAGGTAGGGCGCCCGCGACATCGACTCCATGCCGCCGGCCACCACCACGTCGGCCTCGCCGGCGCCGATGAGCATCGCCCCGAGGTTGACTGCCTTGAGCGCGCTCGCACATACCTTGTTGACGGTGAAGGACGAGACCGTCGCCGGAAGCCCCGCGGCCAGGCCGGCCTGCCGGGACGGCACCTGCCCCTGACCCGCCGCCTGAAGCGTCCCCATGATCAACTGGTCGACGTCGGAACCGTCGGTGCCGGTGCGCTGGAGCACCTCGCGGATGACGTGCGCACCCAGGTCGGTGGCGGCGAGTCCGGAGAGGCCGCCGCCGAGCCTGCCAAACGGGGTCCGCGCCGCAGCAACGATGACGACCTCGTTCATGGCTCCGATGCTACGCCGTGTGGCGCGAATGCCGTTGGGCTCAGACGGGAATCAGGTCCTCGAGGAGGTGTCGGGCAATCAGAATTCGCTGGACCTCGCTGGTCCCCTCGCCGATCTCGTTGACCTTCACGTCGCGGTAGTACCTGGCCACCGGGGACTCCTCCATGAAACCGTAGCCACCATGAATCTGCACCGCCTGGTTGGCGCACGCGGTGGCGACCTCCGAGGCATGCAGCTTGGCCATGGAGGCGTACGGCGTCGCGCTCTCGCCCGCGTCGATCGCAGCCGCGGCGCGCCAGGTCATCAGGCGCGAGAGTTCGATCTGCGTGGCCATGTCCGCCAGCTTGAACTGGGTCGCCTGGAATCTCGCGATCGGCTGGCCAAACTGGTGGCGCTGGGCGCTGTACGACAGAGAGGCGTCGAGGCAGGCTTGGGCGACGCCGACCGACAGGGCGGCAATGGCCACCCGACCGCCCTCCAGTATTTGCAGGAACTGGCGATAACCGCCACCCTCGGTACCGATCAGGTTGGCGATGGGCACATGGCAGTCGTCGAAGAGCAGCTCCCTGGTGTCACTGGCGTGCCAGCCGAGCTTGCGGTACTTGGTCGCCTGCTCGTAGCCGGGCGTTCCGCGTTCGACCGCGATGGCGCTGATCTGCCGCGTGCCGTTCTCCTCGCCGGTGATGGCGGTGACGGTCACTCCGGCGCTGATATCGGTGCCTGCATTGGTGATGAACACCTTGCGACCGTTGATCACCCACTGATCGCCGCTGCGGTCGGCGCGGGTCTGGGTGCCGCCGGCGTCCGAACCGGCCTCGGGCTCGGTGAGACCGAATGCCCACAACTTCGCGCCAGAGAGCAACTGTGGCAGCCATCGCCTCTTTTGGTCGGGCGTCCCGAAGCTGGCGATCGGACT
>CATPBU010000230.1 GCA_955652455.1 Candidatus Dormiibacterota bacterium | reverse complement strand
GTCCTGCTCCTCGCCGGTATCTGCGTCGCCCTCGTTGCGACCCCGGCGCCAGCAAGCCCGTCTGACTCGAGCGGCCTGTTTATCCTGTTCCTGCTGCTCATCGTGTTGAACGTCGCCCTGGGCCGTGCCACCCAGCGAATCGCCACCGCGCCGGACACGTTTGTCGATGAGCGTCAGGAGGCCCAGCGCAATCGTGCCCACCGCATCTCGTACGTGATCCTTGCGGCAGTCGTCGGTGGCACGGCCCTGGTCGCCGACACCGCCTCCTCGCAGACCCGCTCGTGGCTGGAGTCGAGCCTCGGAGGGGGCGGATGGGTCGCCTTCCTGGAACTGCTCTTCGTCCTCCCCGCGATGGTGATGGCGTTCCTCGACCGGGGTGCCCTGCTAGACGACGTCGACACGGCGCGAGTCAGGGGCGCGGGCGGCCGTGGCCGACTGGCGGCCGCGCTGTTGGTACTGACGTTGGCCGTCCCGTTGGTGCTCTCGCTCGGTGTGTTGGTAATCCCGTTGCGTACTTCGTCGCACACAGTGAATCCCAACAGCGAGACGCCAGGTGCCCCGATCTCGGCGTCGGCAGGCGGCACGGTTACCAACTGTCGCGAGTTCTATGCCCAAAGCGGCGTCGGCGCGGGCGTCACGGCGCTGATCAATCTCCACGCCGAGGCCTGTTGGGATGGCACGAAGGCCTCCGAGACATACGGCATGAACGCCAGCGACTGCCTGCCCGGTGGGACGGTCCTGGCGATCGTCACCCCGACGTTGTGCCAGCGCACCATGAGCGCCGACGGAACGCTGAGCTTCACGTATCGATCGCAGGTGTCGTCGGTGCTGCTGCCGTTCCTGCACCGCGACGTCACCCTGCGGCTTGTCATCGACAGAAACGGCAGGGTGGCGCAATTCCCGTGAACAACCAAAGTACGTCCGCACATCGCCTGCTCGCGAGCCGGCGCGTCCGGCGGCTCATTGTCAGCGCCGTGGTGGCCATGACGGCCCTGCTCGGCTCGCTGGTGCCCGCTTCGCTCCACGGCTTCGCCATCCTGGTGGTGTTGCTGCTGGTGGGGCTGGACGTCGCGCTCATCCGGGCGACCGATGCGCTGGCGTTCACGCAGCGGGCGCTCGACGAACGCGAGCGCGCGCTGCGCGACATGGCCTACCGCCGCGGCTTCCGCCTTCTCGGCCTCGCCTTTGTGGTCGAGATCCTCGTCCTGACCGCCACCGGAATTCTGGAGTTCTACATCGACGGCAACGGGCACGGGCTGGCCACCGCGGCGGTGGATAACGGGATCACCGGCAGAGCGCTCGTCGCGGTGCTCGAAGCGCTGCTCATGCTGCCGACGGTCGTCGTCGCGTGGGTCGACCCGGACCGGGTCGCGGATGACATGCCTGCGACAATGCGGAGACACCGTCTGGCGTGGCTGACGCTGCCCGCCGTTGCGGTTGCGTGGCTGGCGCTGGTGGCCGTCGGGCCCGAGCAGGCCGCCGCGGCATCACGCAGCCACTCGTCCTCTTTCAGCGTGCAGGGAGCGAGTTGTGCGCCCTTCGCAGCCGGCCGCATCGTGGACGCGGAGTTCGGTGCCACGGTGGGCATGCGCGTGGGGGTGTGCTGGAACGGGCACGACGCCTTCGTGTGGGGCGATCCCGGCATTCCCCTTCCACAGAGCGCGATCGCGGGCATGGCGGTGCCGCCCGGACTCGACATTGGACCGGGTGGATCCGACGTCAACCCGGCGCAATCAGACATCACCGCCTGCGGCGCCGACAACCTCGACGACTTCGCGACCGTCTCCGCAATCAACTGCACCGGGGTGATCGACGCAGCGGGGACGCTTCATTACTCCGTTCGTGCGCGCGTGTCTGCGCCGTTGGGGATCGGGCAGCGCGACGTCACCCTCACCCTCGTCGTCGACCGCAACGGCCACGTCCTCGAGCGGCCCTGAACCGCGCCGTTCAGTCGAGCGCAGTGTCGTCGCTAGCCCGCCGCGCCTTGTGGGCAGCCTCCGCCACCGAAGCCGTCAACAGTCCCAGGACGCCGAGCGGCGCCAGCCACCACCACCCCGACCCCACATGGGACAACGCGGCCAGCACCCCGAACAGCACCACCACGCCCAGCGCGATGCGGTAGTCGTCGCCGACGATGAAGTCCCACCAGAAGAGCGCGAAGGCACGGAGTTGTCTCATGCCGCTCCCGGCTGCGACACGCGTTGTCTAGGCGCAGAGCGACGCAACACCGTGACGAGCGCCACACCCACGAGCAAGGTGAGCGGAATCAGCACCGCCAGGGCTACATCGGCGCCCGGCCACTCGACCCCTGCCCCCTCGGCGCCCCAGAACATCCCGAATGAGGTGAGCAGCGTCCCCACACCGAACTTCATGGTGTTCTCCGGCACTCGCGACAGCGGACCGCGCACCGCAACCACGGCGGCGAGGACCACGGCCACGGCGGCTGCGGCGCCGATGACGGCAAGCCCGATATTGCCCTGGTTGGTGCCGAACGTGACGACGATGAATGCCACCTCGAGCCCTTCCAGCAGCACGCCTTTGAAGCTGACCGTGAACCCGTAGGTGTCGAGCCCGCCGGCGGCGACGGCGGCCTCACGCGCCCGGTCGCGCTCGGCGTGGAAGCTTGCCTCCTCGTCGTGAAGCGCCTTGAGGCCGGCGGCGCGGAGAATCGCCTTGCGCAGCCAGCCCAGGCCGAACACGAGCAGCAACCCGCCAACAAAGAGCCGCAGGGCACTCAGCGGGATGGCGGTCAGGGCGGGCCCGAGGATGGCCACCACGACCCCGAGCGCGAGCAGCCCCGCTCCGACGCCGAACATGGCCGCCCGCCAGCCCCGGGTGACGCCGACGGCGAGCACGATCGTCGCCGCCTCGACCATCTCCACCGCACTGGCGAGGAAAACGGCGATAACAAGCAGCGCCGACGAGGCGCTCACGGGCCGGGCCTGGCTGAGGTGATCACGACGATGCCATGATCGCCCGCAGCGCCGAGGCTGCGTCGGCCGCGGCGGCCCGGTCGACGGGATGTAGTCGCCGCCGACGCGCCAGTCGCGCCATACAGGAGGACCCAAGAATGGCAAAGTGCATGGTGGTCAAGGGCGGAGACCAGGCGAACAACTGCGACCAGCCGGCGACGCATTACACCGTCGGCCAGGTCGGGCAGCACTCAGTCTTCATCCCGCTGTGCAAGGACCACGCAGACCTGGTGGCGAGTTCTCCAGACGTTGTCCGGGCGGTCACCGAGCTCCGCGGACCAAGGTAGGTTTGCCGTGTACCCTGTGCGGTGGTACGAGACGCGGGGTGCCGGCTGCAGTTCTTCGCCGAAACCCTTATGCCCCCGTAGCTCAGCGGATAGAGCAGAGGTTTCCTAAACCTTGTGCCCAGGTTCGATTCCTGGCGGGGGTACTCTGCGTTCAGATCGACACAAGAACCTGGCGGGCAGAGCAGCCACGCCGCTGGCAGGAGGGATAACTTCTGCGGTGTGGTAGGCCTTAGAACCACTCTTCAGCTCGGCACCCGTCCTGCTCCGCCCGTCGAAACCGCCTGTCTATCCCGCCAGATGCTGGGAGCGTGGTCCCGCGCTCGATGCGGGCTTCAACGTGAGTCCGATGATCAGGTTGGCATCGACGGACGGTATTCGTAGTGGAAAAAAGGTCCGATGAACCACCCGAAAGCCTGACCGAAGCTCGTGCAGAACCTCGCGGGCGCGATTGATGTGCTCGTAGCGGATGATCCAGTCATACGGCATGGAGTAGCGCTTCTCGAACATCCGCTGCGAGGTGAGCCGTCGACCTAATGAGTACCCCATGCCACCTTCGCACGGGATCACCACGGAGAAGAGCCCGCTCGGCTTGAGCACTCTGTTGATCTCCGTGAGGGCCGCGGGAAGATTGTCAAGGTGTTCGAGTACGTGAATTGCGAGGACGCGGTCAAAATAACCGTCGGGGAAATCCAGCTTGCGTTGACAGTCGCCAACGACCACCCGAACATTCTGATGATCCACGCCGATCTGCTCCGACAGAGATTGGCGTAGTTCCAGGGCTACGTACTCCTTC
>CATPBU010000229.1 GCA_955652455.1 Candidatus Dormiibacterota bacterium | reverse complement strand
CATGTGGTCCAGCCCCGTCTTCGGAGATGCGAGTCTCCAGCCCGGCGCGCCGGCGCCAGCAGGCAAACTCGCCCACCAGCCAGGATGCGTTCCGCTGCAACGCGATGTCCAACGTCGCCCTGGTCATCTCGTCGATCTCCACAAGGCGACCGTCCAGCCAGGCGGCCTCCGCACGTGCTGCAGCCACCGGGGCCATCCTCTGCAGTTCAGCCGTGGGCGCTGCCAGCCCCCAGGCCTCGTCGAGTGGTGGCCAAGGATCGGGATCGCCGCGCCTTGCGCGCACAAGCCCGAGGACCGCGAGTGCAGCGGCGCGAGGGACCGGTGAGGTATGGGGGTTGTGAAGCACGCGCGATGCGGACTCGACAGCGTCGTCCCAGGGCTGCTGAGCGAGATCCCGGTGCGCACGGTACGCCAGCAAGTACATGCACCAAAGGTCCAACCCTCTCTCGATGCAGTACTCGAGGCCCTCGTCGAGATATCGGTCGGCGACGGCAAAGGAACGGAAGCGAATCGCCCACCACGTCAAGGCGACATAGGCGCGACCAGCGAGCTCCTCAAGCCCGGCGCGCTTTGCCACGTCGATCATGCCCTCCAGCTTGTCGACCGCAGCCGGCGCCTCCGCGAGGTACTCGACGGTGCCGATGTTGATGGTTGCGGACACCAGGGCCTGGACGTCATCAATCCGCTGCGCCAGCTCGAGTGCCCGCGTTCCCCAGAAAACTGTCCCCTCCGCCTCTTCCACGCTCATGCACAGATATGAGACGTTGCAATAGGCCATGGCCAGCTCGTGCCCGGGCGGGAGTTGCTCGAGCACCGCCACGGCTTGGCGTCCGACCTCGGCGGCCTGTTCGGTCCGACCCAGGTACCTGATGAGCCGCGACAGAAGGCGAAGCGCATCGCCCTCTTTGAGGTGATTTCCAAGCGCCCGATGACACTCGACGGCGCGTTCCTGGGCTTCCATCGCGTCGGCGAACTGGCCGGTCAGATAGCAGGCGTACGCGCGCTGATCGAGAAGCTCGCCAAGCATCTCGATGGAGGCACCCTCCGCGAACCGGAGTGCCGATGCGTATTGGGCGGCGGCCTCCCGATGGGCACCCAGCGACGTCGCCCGTTTGCCGGCAGCCGGTGCGTAGCGGAGGACCGCATCAGCATCGCCCGCCGCTTCGGCGTGGTAGGCCAACCGGGCGGCATCGGGAACGCCGAAGGGGGGATGGGTGAGCGCGGCGAGCGCCGCTCGGTGGAGAGCGACGCGCCGGTGCGGTGCCAGGTGGTCGGCGATCGCAAGTCGAGCGAGCTCGTGTCGGAACGCCACTCCCGCCGACACTGACGTGAGCATCCCCGACGTCAGGCACTCGTCGAGGCTGTCGACGACCTCAGGCGCAAGCGCCTCGAGCAGCCAGATCTCCGCCTGTTGGCGTGCAACAGCCACGACCTCCAGCAGCATTCCAGCCGAGCGGGTCAACCGTGCGGCGCGGGCAAGCACCGCGTCGCGCACTGTGTTGGGGATTGGGCCGTCCCCTCCCGCGAGGACCTCGGTCACGAAGAAAGGGTTCCCCGCGGTTTGCCGAAAGAGCTCGTCTGCATCGACGCTGTGCGGCTCGGCAAGCCTCGCCACGCCTGCCGGCGACAGCGGAGCCAGCTTCACATGAGCGACCGCCTCGCGTGACGGCAGCTCGCCGAGGAAGATCCGGAGTGGATGGGCGCGATCAAGCTCATCGTCTCGGTAGCTGGCGAGAACCAGGGCGGGAAGGGTGCCGACATGTCGAGCCAGCAGCCGGAGAACGTCGATTGTGGCTTCGTCTGCCCAGTGAAGGTCCTCGAGAACCAGGACAGTCGGTCGCCGCACTCGCAGTTCGCGCATGAGGACTGCTGCAACTTCATGGGGCTTCGCGCCGCTTTCGATAAGTCTCTCGAGCTCCCCGCCGGTGATTTGGGCGATGTCGACAAAAACACCCAGCGGGCGCGGCGTGAAGAGCGCGTCACATGCCCCTGACAGGATCCTCGGAAACTCGTGATGCCTCTCGCAGAACAGCCTCAGCAGCGCTGTCTTCCCCACCCCGGCCTCACCGCGAATCAGCACGAGACGTCCCTGGGAGTGGCTGGCTACAGCAGCCAGGTGCTCCTCGAGCGTCGAGAACTGGCCAGCCCGCTCGAGAAGGCCCCTCGCCAGGCTCGACGCCACGTTTGGTTCGGACACGGTTGGCGGTTTCTCCCCCTGACGACGTCCAATCGCGCACCTGACCATATCGCCATTCAACGGGCGGCGAGTCGTCGGGTTCGAGGCGATCTGCCCCGCCGCGGGGTCAGGAGCCGAGCGTCGCAGGCGACTGGACCAGCACCTCCAGCGACGCCGCCAGCGTGCCGCGCTCGATGCGCAGCACGGACATGTTGGGGAGCGGGTCCCAGCCTTCATCCCGCTGCTGGCGGAAGCCCGACGAGGCGACAACGAAGGACTGGGCACGGCGACGGTGGTGAAGGTCATAGAAGACGGTGTCGAGCTCGTCGGAATCGGACCCGGAGCTCGACGAGGCTCGCAGTGCGGGCACTCGTGAGGGATCGTGTGCGGCGATGATGTGCAGGGCGTCGGGACCCAACAGCATCGCGTTGAGGCTGGTCGGCTCGAACCTGTTGAAGATGTCCTCGACCACCGCTGCGACGGCCTCGGGCACTGAGGCACCGTCCTCCAGTCGGGCGGCGATCGCGAGGAAGTACCGCTCGCTGTCGGTGGTGCCTCGCATCCGCGACTTCCAGCCCGGCGGCAGGATTTCGTCCAGCCGGTCCTGCGGATGGATGGCACCGTTGTGGGCGAATGCCCACTGGCCGCGGGTGAAAGGATGGGTGTTGGCTTCGACCACCGGGAGGCCGGGGGTCGCCCAGCGCAGGTGAACAAAGCCGAGGTCACCCGCAGCGGCGTGGGTGAGCGACTGGTACCTGGGGTCCTCGGCGGCACACGTGGTCGAGGTCGCCGTTCGCGGTGACGCATCGTGGCGGGCGGCGGGCAACCAGGCCATGCCCCAGCCGTCGGCGTGCTGCCTTGCGAGCGCGGTGAAGGCATCGAGGTCGGTCTCGCCCAGGGCTTGCGCCACCGTCACCGGATCCTGGCCGGCCCAGGCCAGCAGCCGGCACATCAGACGTACTTGCCCATGCCGCCGGCGACGTCGATCGACGTGCCCGTGAGGTACCCGGCACGGTCACTGGCCAGGAAGGCGACAAGCCCACTGACCTCATCGACGGTGCCGAACCTGCCCAGGGGCACTTCGTCTTCGGCCAGCTTGGCGAAGAACTCCTCGGCGCTCAGATCGGGAGCGCGTCGGCGCCGGATGTTCTCCCATTGGGGCGTGACCACGAAGCCGATGTTGACGCTGTTGACGAGGATATGGTCGGGTGCGAGCTCCCGGGCCAGGGCCTTGGAGAGGTTCAGGCAGGCGGCGCGGTTGACGGTGGTGGCGAAGAAGGCGGGATCGGGATAGCGCGCGTACACGGAATTGATGTTGATGACCCGAGGCGCAGCGCTGGCACGGAGGTGAGGAAGCGCGGACCTGGTGCAGCGGATCTGTGAGAAAAGCTTGACGTCGAGGTCCTCACGCCAGTCCTCGTCGGTCAGGGATTCGAAGTTCCCCGGATGTGCAGCGCCCGCATTGTTGACGAGGATGTCCAGCCCGCCGAGCGCGGTGACGCTATGAGCCACCAGGTCTATGACCTGCTCTGGATCGGTGACGTCGGCTGTTTGCGCATGCACGATGCGCCCCGAGGCTCGCAGCCGCGCCCCGGCGGCCCCGACCTCCGCTGCATTGCGCGCGCAGATGGCCACGTCGACGCCCTCGCCGACGAGTTCCTCTGCGATGGCCAGGCCGATTCCCTTGGAGCCGCCGGTGACCAGCGCGCGGCGGCCGGTTAGCCCCAGCTCCAAACTACAGCCCCGACGCGGCTGGCGGCGAGGCGTCCCGGCGCGACGCGTGTTCGAGGAGGGAGCGGCGCGGCGGCGTGAAGACGTCGATCTCACGGCAGGTGGTGTCGTTGGTGCGTGCTCCGTGCGGCACCCAGGGCGGGATCACCGCGACGTCTCCGGCGTGCATCGTTCGGACGTCACCGTCGATCTCGAACTCGAACTCGCCTTCGAGGACAATGGTGAACTGCTCCTCCACGTGGTCGTGCATCGGCGCCTCCGTCTTGGGCTCGAAAGAAACAAAGTTCACTAAGCTGCCCTCTCCGAGGATGGGTCGGAAGGCCAGGCCGGCGACGAGCTCCACCGGCTCGACATCATCGACGGTCACATAGCGGCCCGGAGCGGTCGGAGTACCGCCCGACTCGGTGCTGAAGTGCTGGATGGTATCGGTCATCGGTTCTCCAGTGCTGATCTGACCAGTCCGCCGAGGCGGGAGATGCCCTCGCCGATGCTCATCTCGTCGGCAAGGCTGAAGGAGAGTCGCAGGGTGTTGAGCCCGTCACGGTGGGGATGGAACGGACGACCGGGCACGAACGCAACTCCTGCCTGGCGGGCGCGTTGGGCGAGTGCCACGGTGTCCAGCGATTCCGGACCGGTGAGCCAGGTGAAGAACCCGCCCTGCGGCCGCGTCCATGTGACCGCCTGCGGCATGTGCTGGTCGAGTGCGGCGAGCATGATCCGGCAACGGCGCGCGTACAGGTCGTTAGACAAGCGCAGCTGCGGATCGAGGTGGCCACCACGCAGGTATTCCTCCAGGAGGCGCTGCCCCAACGCGCCGGCGCACTGGTCGGAGTTCTGCTTGGCGATGGCCATCTGTGCCAGCACTGCGGACGGTCCCACAGCCCAGCCCAGCCGGACGCCGGGGAAGAACGTCTTCGAGGTGGTTCCTGCCTGCACGACCACGTCGGGAGCCAGCGACCACAGCGAGGGTGGGCGCTGAGCTGTGAACGTGAGCTCACGGTAGGCGACGTCCTCAACGATGAGCACGCCGTGGCGGCGACAGGCTTCGACGAGGGCGACACGCCGCTCCGCGGTCAGGGTCACCCCCGTGGGGTTTTGATGGTCCGGGATGGTGTACAGCAGCTTTGGCCGGCGGGCAGCGCACAGCCGGTCGAAGGCGTCAACGTCGACGCCTTCGCTGTCTATGCGAACCCCCTGGAGATCTGCCTCGAAGCTGCGAAAGCCGTCGATGGCACCGAGGTATGTCGGAGATTCGACGGCGACCACGTCGCCTCGGTCGACAAGCGCTTTGTTTTGTTTTATGAGTGGGTGGATGTTGAGTTTTTTTAGGATGTTCTCGGCGGCAGCGGGACGTCGCCCTTCGGTTTGTTCGAGGCGATCGCTCAAGGCGGCCCGAAGCCCAGGCAGACCGGGAGTGGGCGAGTACTGCAGCGCCACCTTCGCGTCATCGCGGAGCAGCCCTCCGCAGAGCTCCTCGAGGACCCCGACCGGGAAGGTCTGGGGATCCGGCAGGCCGCCGGCGAAACTGATCAGGTCAGTGCCGGCGGCGAGAGCGAGGATGGCGGCAAGCTCACTGCTGGCGCCATCGGTGCGGCGCGCGAAGGTCGGGTTGTTACCGGCTGCGGAGGCAAGGGACATCAGCAGGATTCCTGGCGGAGATGCTTGACAGTGAAGGGTACGAGCGGCAGACTTTCGCGCCTGAAGTCAGGCGCTTGACAGGGGATGGTGGGCGAGTGCCGAGCGATTGGCAAGTCTCAGGCGCCGGTAGGCTAACGTATGCCTGACACCGCCGCGCCCCTGGCCGGCCTCGCCGAGGTGGTGGCACGTCAGGTGCGACCGGCGGTTCTCGACGCGGTCGACCTGGAGCTTCTTCAGCTGCTCGCCGGCGACGCCCGGATGTCCCAGCGCAGCCTGGCGCGCACCCTGGGCATGTCGCCCCCGGCGGTGGGCGAGAGGATCTCCCGGCTGGAGCGAGCCGGTGTGATCCGCGGCTACACGATCGACGTCGGCTGGCCCGAGGCGGGGTTCCCTGTGACCGTCTTCCTCAGTATCACCGCTGTCCAGGGGCAGTCGCTGGCGCCGGTGATCGAGGCGCTCCGCGACCTGCCCGAGGTGACCGACGTCAGCCTGGTCACGGGGGCGATCGACCTGCTGGCCCGACTTGTCGTGCGCGACCACAACCATCTTCAGCAACTGCTGCTCGACAGCGTCTGGCAGATCACCGGCGTCCAACGAACCGAGACGCTGGTGACGCTCGCAGAGATGCAACCCAAGCGCTTCGCCATCCGGCTTCTCGAGTCCATGCGGGGCGCGCCAGACAACCGCGCGCAGCAGGGAGGGGCGGCGTGAATCGTAACGATGGCAAGGTCGCGGACCAGGGCGTGGGCACTCCAGGCTTTGTGGCGCGCCACGGCCTGCACACCGACGAGCAGCGCGAAGCCGCCGAGGCATTGGTGGCGGCCATTCGGGAGAAGGACCTGCGCACCGTGCGCGTGGTGATCGTGGACCAGCATGGGGTCGCGCGCACCAAGTTCCTCTCTGCAGATGCGGCGGCCGCGGCGATGACCAACGGCGTCGACTTCTCGGGCGCCATCTACAGCCTCGACACCGGCAATAGCGTCTTTCCGCCGGCCTTCGCGGCCGGCGGCGGTTTCGGCATCCCCGAGTTCAGCGGTTTTCCTGACATCGTCATCGTCCCCGACCCGGAGACGTTCCGCGTACTGCCGTGGGCGGACCGCACCGGGTGGGTGCTCTGCGACGCGTACTTCAGCAACGGCGCGCCGATGCCTCTCGACGGCCGCGCCATCATGCGCGAGCAACTCCGCCGACTCAGGAGTGCCGGCTACGGCTACACGGCGGGCTTGGAGGTCGAGTACTACATTCTGCGGCTCGTCTCCGACCGCATCGCCATCGACCAGACCGGTGCACCCGCGCCCCCGCCGGCGGTGGACATCGTCGAACAGGGGTACCAGTACCTCTCCGAGACACGCCTCGATGGCATCGACGAGACGCTGCGCGCCCTCCGCGACGGCCTCTACGACATCGGCATGCCACCCCGATCGATGGAGGATGAATGGGGCCCGGGGCAGATGGAGTTCACCTTTGCGCCGCTGTCGGGCCTCAGCGCCGCCGACGCGATGATCTTGTTCCGCGTCGCGGTGAAGTCGATCTGCCGGCGCCGCGGACTGCTGGCCACCTTCATGTGCTGGCCGGCCCTGCCCAACTTCTTCCCTTCGGGCTGGCACCTCCACGAGTCGCTGACCGACGCAACCAGCGGTGACAACGTCTTCGCCTCCACTGACGAGGTGCTCTCACCGGTCGGCCGCCACTTCGTGGCCGGCCTGCTCGAGCACGCCAAACCGATGACAGTCTTCACCACCCCCACCGTCAACGGATACGGCCGCTTCCGCCCCTACTCGTTCGCGCCCGACCGCATCGCGTGGGCGCATGAGAATCGCGGCGTGATGATCCGGGTTCAGGGCGGACCCGGGGAGACAGGGACGCATGTCGAGAACCGGCTCGGCGAGCCTGCGGCCAACCCTTATCTCTACATGGCCGCAAACATCGCGGCCGGCCTCGACGGCATCAGCCGCCAAGTGGAACCGCCTCCACCGGTCACCTCCGACCCGTACGTCGAGGAGGCCGAGCCGCTGCCGACGTCACTGGCGGCCGCATTGGCAGCACTCGAGAGCGATACCCTGTTCCGGCGAGCCTTCGGTGACGTGTTCGTCGACTACTACCTGATGATGAAACGTGCCGAGTATGCCCGCTACGAGGCCTCGATCGCGGAGCATCCGCTGCCGGAGGGGACGGTGGTGTCGGAGTGGGAGATGCGCGAGTACTTCGAGGTGTACTGATGACGCTCCAGCACGTTGTGCTCTTCTCGTTCCCGCGGGAGCTGTCCGAGCCGGAGTACCAGGACATGTCGAGACAGGTCGCCGCGTGGCCGGAGAAGATCGGCGGCATGTCTCGGCTGCGCTTCGGTGCCGACCTCACCGGCGCCCGTACCCGCGGCTACAGCCGGTTGCTCTACATGGAGTTCGCGGGCACCGATGAGCTCAAGCGGTACCAGCAACATCCCGTGCACCAGGAATTCCATCGCTGGGTGATGGAGCGCGACTGCACACCGTTGGCATTCGACTACTTCATGGACGAGGACACCGTGCTCATCCCCGAGCACGGTGAGTAGAGAGGAGGAGAGGCGATGGCAGTGACACGCGGGCCGGAACCAGTGCTGGCCGCAGGCCCGGGCATCGTAACCGGCAAGGACACGCTGGCAAAAGGCGCTCTCAGCACCTGGGACGCCGTCGCTATCTCGGTGTCCGTCATCGCGCCGGGGATGGCAATGCTCCTCAACGTGCCCGGCGTCGCCATCGTGGCAGGCGGGTCCACACCACTGGCCTTTCTCCTGGGCGGTATCGGCGTCCTCGCGCTGGCCTTTGTCGTCATCGGCTTCACGCGGCGGATGGCTTCGGCCGGGTACGCGTACACGTACGCCTCGCGGAGCATCGGCAAGGAGGGTGGCTTCGTCGCCGGCTGGCTCTATGCCTTCGGTTTCGCCTGCTTCGTTCCCATGACCATGGCCGGCGTGTCCGGTCTCTTCATCGACCTGCTTGGGCTGGACAAGAAGTACTGGTTTCTCTTCTTCCTCGTCGGAATGGCCCTACTGGTGGCGCTCTCCATCATCCGCATCAAGGTTACGACCAGTGTCCTGTTATTGGTCGGCGCACTTACGGTCGCGGTCATCCTCATCGTGGACCTGGTCGTGGTCGGAAAGGGCGGCCACGACGGCAACACACTGCAACCGTTCACGTTCGGGCACACCGTGTCGGGCGGATTCAACGGTGTGTTCTACGGGATCATCCTGGGGGTCACGTCGTACATCGGTTTCGAGACCGCTGCTGACTTCGGCGAGGAGACGGCCAATCCGCGTCGCTCGATTCCCATCGCGATCATCGCGGCCACCGGCTTCGCGATCGTCTTCTACCTGCTGACCACCTACGCGATGACGATCGGCTTCGGCGTGGACAACGGTGCAGCCTTCGGCGCTGACCCCTTCGCCCTCAAGACAATCGCCACCATGTATGTGACGGGTGCCTTCGGGACGCTTGTGGAGATCGGTGGCATGCTGTCTGCCTTCATCGTCTGCCTGGCATGCGCGACCGCCGTCTCACGGACCCTGTTCGCGATGGGCCGCGAAGGCGTGCTGCCCGCTTGGTTCTCGCACACTCACCCGCGCTTCAAGACCCCGGTCAACGCGACCGTTGTGGTTGCGCTTGTGGCTACGGCTGCCGCCGCCTTTATCGGTTTCGTGTATCCGCAGGATGCGTTCGGTGGCGCGACCACAACCATCTACTTCTTCTACGCAACCCTCGGCACCTTGGCGGTCATCCTCGTCTACATCGGGTTGTGCTTCGGTGGCATGGCATTTTTCCGTCGTACCAAGGCGAGCTACAACATCGCGTTGCACGGGGCCATCCCGCTGATCGGGGCTGTGATCTTCGGCGCGGCCTTCTACGGTTCGGTGTACCCGCAGCCACCCTTCCCGCTCAACCTGACCCCGTACATCACCGGCATCTGGCTTGTCCTTGGCATCGTCGCCGTCTTCGTGCTGCGCACGCAGAACCCTGCGGCCGTCGAGCGCATCGGCTCAATCCTCGGTGAGGAGGGCGGCGAGGACGCCAAGCTCCTCGGGTGATCGATGACCACGTCCATCCCTTCCCGCTCGCGTTCGAGCCGCTGGACCTGGCGGCCTTTACGCTCGACGTGGCGGAGGGGCAGGAGGCCGAACGCCGCCGCCTGAGCATTGAGCCGACCCGGTTGGTCACCGAGGCCTTGCGGGTTCGCCTCGCCGGCCACCTCGGCTGCGAGGTCGGCGATGTGGTGTCCGTTCGCGACGAGGTGGCGCGAGCCGATTGGCGCGCCTACGTGCGCGGGCTCTTCGCCGACTCGGACACCACTGGGATGCTCATGGACGCCGGATGGCAGGGGCTGCCACCAGCGGGTGCCGCAGACTTCGCCAGGCTCGCGGGAGTACCCGTCTGGGACCTGGCCAGGCTGGAGCCGGTCATTGATCTGCACCTGGGTGAGGGATGCGGAGTTGGTGAGGTCATCGACGCCGTGGACGCCTTCATGGAGCAGGCGGTGCGCGACGGCGCTGTCGGTTTCAAGACGGTGCTCGCATACCGGACAGGGCTGGCGGTGGATGTTCATGTCAACCGTCAGCGCGCCGAGCGCGAGCTCGGCAGCGATCGTGCAGCGGGGCTCCCGGTGCGCCGAACCGGCAAGTCCCTGCGCGATCTGCTGTTCCTCCGCGTGCTGGAGCGGTGCGCCGACCTGAAGCGGCCGCTCCAGGTGCACACCGGCATCGGCGACTCCGAGATCCGGCTCGCCGAGTCCGACCCGCTGCTACTCGAGGAGGCTCTGCGCACACCCGCGGCCGCGAGCACCGACGTGATCCTCATCCACGGGTCCTTTCCCTGGCATGAGCAGGCCGGGTATCTGGCCAGTGTGCGCCCCCGGGTGTGGACGGAGTTCTCGCTGTGCAACCTGTTCAGTCCCGCGACCACGGCGGATCGTCTGCTGCGACTTCTCGACATCGCCCCGGCGGGACGCATCACGTTGGGCAGCGACGGGCACGGTATCCCGGAAAGCCATTGGTTCGGGACCGTCGTGGTGCGCGACGCATGGGTCGACGTGCGCCAGCGGCTGACGGGCACCGTCCGCGGGCGCTGGCTCGACGACGCTCGCGAGCGTCTATTCGAGCGAAACGCCCGCGACCTGTACGGCCTGCCCGTATCGAGTCCGCCGACCCCAGTTCACCCTCATGGGTAGCTGAGGTCTGGCGCTGAACGTCACAGCGTTCCTCGCGACCGGCGTCGTCGGCTCTGTCAGCGGCATCATCGGAGCGTGCCGCCGATGTTCTTCTTCCGCGACAACAACCAGAACCACCTGCTGATCGACCAGGCCCAATAGTCGACCCCCGGCGCGGGTCATGCGACTGCCGACGGCTCGACAAGCCTGCCGTTTCTCGACAGGTCGGGGTCGGTACACGCGGCAAGGTTGAAACAGCAAGGCCGTCGCTTCCCGCTGTTCATCTTCGAAATGCTGACCTCGACTCGTCGCTTGCGCGTGTCACGGTTTCCGGTTGCATTGACCCAGCGAACCCATTCCCAACGCGCCATGGGCGTAATGCCTTTCCAGAGATCTTGGATCTTCTGAGGGGCAGCCGTCAGAGCTGTCTTCAGGTCCTGGGGCATGGTCGGCTCCGGCCAGTCTTCGCTGGGTTCGATGTCGAGCCTCACGGTGTCACCCGCGCTGACGCGTGCAGTGCGCTCGAGCTTTGCATCGACCCTCATCCAGTGGCCTCCAGAGCCCGTCGGGTTCCAGCACCGTCTGGAACGCTCGGCGATTGAGCGTCCCGTGGACGGCCACCTGACCCCGCGTCGGCAGTTTCTCGGTCGCCTTCTCGGGCAACCGCAGAATCGTCCATTTGTCTATCGCGTGCAGTGTGGCGT
>CATPBU010000228.1 GCA_955652455.1 Candidatus Dormiibacterota bacterium | reverse complement strand
TCAACGACTGATTGACGCGGCATCGGTCACCCCGCAAGCCTGACAAAAGGGGGAGTGTGCATCACACGATCGAGCATCTCACGATACCCCTAGCGGCCGATGAGAAAGAGTGCCCGTCGTTGAGGTCAGCGGCGCTCGACCACGCGGAACTGGGTGCCATCCGGCCCACGGAACAGGAACATCGGCGGCACCGGGTCGCCAAAGCGCAGGACCTCGTCGCAGTCCACTCCCCGTGCCATCAGCTCAGCGTGGAGCGCCTCGGCATCCGGGGTGTTGAAGCTCACTTCTATCCCGGATCGCTGCCCGCCTTGTGGCGGGGGGAGTGCGATCGTCGTCGCAGCGCCTGCGGGGGCCACCTCGATCCACCGCTCGCCCTGGCCGAAGGGCGCGTCAAGCCGCTTCTCGAACCCCAGCTTGCCGACGTAGAACTCGATCGCGCTCTCCTGGTCGCTCACCGGAACGATCACGGTCCCGATGTCGGTGATCTGGGTGGTGGTCGCCTCAGTCATCGTCGTCCTCCTGTCAATGCTTTCATTCATCAAGACCGGCGGACGCCACAGTACTCATCGGTCGGACGCCGCTGACTTCAAGGCCCTACCGTCGTCTTAAGTGGCGATCCAGCCAGATCGCCCCGTCGTCCCGCCCTGGGCCGCCAGCCAGTCAGTGACCGCGCCTGAACAGGGTTCACAATGCGATGACGGGACCGCTCCAGGAGGACACCTATGACTGCGGACACCGACGGCTACGGCGTCCGGCCGCACCAGTCCGACATCGGACGACTCCTCGAAGACTGTCGAACCCTCTCAGAGAGCAGCATCGAGCGTATTGCTCGGGGATGGTCCCGCGAGGCCGCCCCGGGGTGGAGTGAGCGGGTACCGGACCACCTTGACGACTCCTCAGGCCGGCATGGGGCATGGATCGAAGCCGAGCACGCCGCTCTTCACATTCTCGAGCAGGCAAACCGCGTGAGCGACTGGGACCAGCTGCGCAACCGCATTCTCGACCTGACCGAGCGCCATGCCGCGCTCGTGGCATGGCGCGCGGAACACGGAGTGGTCGGACATCGCGCCGAGGACGCTCTGCTGGGTACCGCGCTGGCTCTGTGTGCACGCCCCGACCTCGACGACAAACACGAGCGAATCCTGCTGGGCCGATGAGCGCCGCGCTGCCATGGCTGACAGGGCCGAAGTCTGCCGACGCCGGTCGCACATCCATCTAGGTGCATGAGATTCCTCTTCAGCCCTCCTGACGAGACTGCGGTTGGTTTGCTGACCCTGCCTTGGACGGAGCCGCTCGAGCTGTGGAACGACGATCGCCTGGTGGAGATCCGGCAACGCGGCATCTCACGTCACGTGGTCCGGTTCGTCGTCGAGGGCGGTTGCCTGTATGCGCTCAAGCAGATCAGCGAAGAGCTTGCTCGACGCGAGCATCGACTCCTTCGCGTGTTGGGAGAGCGGCACATCCCCGCTGTCGCGGTCCGCGGGATCGTCGTCGATCGCGGCCCCCGCCTCGGGCCGGAGACAGACGCTGTCCTCGTAACCGCATTCCTCGAGTATTCGACCTCGTATCGCACCCTCTTCAGCAACCCACGCGCGGGACCCCAAAGCGACAAACTGTTCGACGCGCTGGTGCAACTGCTGGTGCGATTGCATTTGGCCGGCTTCTTCTGGGGAGACTGCTCCCTGTCGAACACGCTGTTCCGCCTGGATGCGGGCACACTCGAGGCCTATCTCGTCGACGCTGAAACCAGCGAAGAACACTCGTCTCTGTCGGACGGACAACGTACCTACGACGTCGAGCTGGCCCGCGAACACGTCGGCGGTGAGCTCATGGACCTGCAGGCGGGCGAACTGCTGCCAGCGGACCTGGACCCGGTCGTCCTGGCCGACAGCCTGCCGGCACGCTACCGTGCGCTATGGGACGAGCTCACCCATGAGGAGGTGCTCCGGCCCGAAGAGCAGCGGTACCGTGTCGCCGATCGGCTGCGCCGACTCAACGAGCTCGGCTTTGACGCCAACGAAGTCGAGCTGGTCAGCACAGGCGACGGCTATCGGCTGCGCGTGCAGACACGTGTGGCGGAGCCGGGCAATCACAAGAACCGCCTGTTCATGCGCACCGGGCTTGACGTCCAGGAGAACCAGGCCCGGCGATTGCTCAACGATATTGCCGGCTTTCGCGGTTATCTGGAGCAGAAGGACGGTCGGCCAGTACCCGAGAGCGTCGCCGCCAACCGCTGGCTGAACGAGGTTTACGACCCCGTGGTCGCCGCGATTCCGCCTCAGCTGCGCGGTAGGCTAGCTCCGCCGGAGATCTTCCACGAGATCCTCCTGCACCGCTGGTACCTGTCGGAGTCCTCTGGTCACGACGTCGGCACCACCGCCGCGGCAAAGTCGTACTACGAGAGCGTTCTCCCAGACGTCCCAGAACAGTTCAGCTCTGGCGACGTTGGAACGGCCACCAAGCTGCGTGTCCGCAAGGCCTCACGCTCTCGCCCCCGCAATGTGAGCTGACTCCGTCGCCAAGAACCGTGCCACCCCGTCGAGCCCGTCGGTCAGAGGATGACGGTCACAGCGCTGGTTGCGCTCGCGGAAGCGCCGTCATCGTCGGTGATCGTCACAGTCACGGTGTAGGTCTGGAGCACCGTGAGGCTGTACGTGTGGGAG
>CATPBU010000227.1 GCA_955652455.1 Candidatus Dormiibacterota bacterium | reverse complement strand
GCTCGCCACCGGCCAGGTGGCGAATCAGGCGGCAGAGGGTGATGCCGTCGACGCCGGGCATCATCACGTCGCAGATGACCAGGTCGGGAAGGCCGCGGCCGAGGAAGTCGAGGGCCGCCTGGGCGTCGGCCGCGGAGAACACCTCGAACTGCTGCACCTGGAGGTAGAGGGTGACGATGTGCAGCAGGCGGGGGTCGTCGTCGACGAGGAGGATGCGCGGACGGGTGGGTCGCACCAGCATGGCCGGATTCTCTCCCCGAACGGCGCGCCGTGCCCGGATCTGATCCCCCTGTAGCAGTTCCTTGACGTACCTGTGGGCACAAGATCAGAACCGCCGGTTCGCGGCTCGCGGGCGGCCACGTCGCCTCATAATCGACGACCTCGTCAACAGGAGGAGGCAGCGTGGCGACGATGGTGCGGCCCGAGGTGGCGACCTACCAGCAGTACATCGACGGTGAGTGGACCGCCGCCGCGGCTGGAGACACCTTCGAGGTGCAGAATCCCTCGACCGAGGAGGTCGTGGGGCTGGCTCCCGCCGGCGGACGCGAGGATGCGCGTCGGGCGATCGAGGCGGCTAGGCGCTCCTTCGACTCCGGCGAGTGGCGCAACAAGACCCAGCTCCAGCGCAGCCGGATCATGTTCGAGATCGCCGAGCATCTCCGAGAGCGCAGCGGTGACTGGTCCATGCTCGAGGCGCAGACCGCGGGGGCCACCATCCGCAAGGCCGCAGTCGTCGACGTCCCGCTCGCCGTCGAGACCTTCCGCTCCATGGCTGAGCAAGCGCTGCAGGTCCCCTGGTACGAGCCACTTCCGTGGATCGACATCCCCCATGTCAGCTGGAACTTCGTGCAGCGGGAAGCGATCGGCGTCTGCACAGGCATCATCCCCTTCAACTTCCCGCTGATGATCGCCATGTGGAAGCTGGCACCGGCACTCGCAATGGGCAACAGCGTGGTGCTCAAGCCGTCGCCGTTCACGCCACTGACGCTGCTCGAGGTGGCTCGAGCCATCGACGAGACCGGCCTCCTGCCCCGCGGCGTGGTCAACGTGGTCACCGGGCCAAACAACGAACTCGGCGAAGAGCTTGTGGTCAACGAGAACGTCGACAAGGTGGCGTTCACCGGGTCCACCGCGGTGGGACGACGCATCCTGGAGATGGCCGCCCCGACCATCAAGAGGGTCACCCTCGAGCTCGGCGGGAAGTCGGCGAACATCGTCTGCGCCGACGCCGATCTCGACATCGCCGTCGACGGCACGCTCTTCGGCACCTTCTTCCACCAGGGCCAGGCGTGCGAATCGGGTCACCGCTTGTACGTCCACGACGACGTCTACGAGGCGTTCATGGAGCGGCTGGTGGCCACCGCCCGCGACCTGCGCGTTGGCGACGCCTCCGACTTCGACACCCAGGTCGGCCCGGTGATCTCACGCCGCCAGTACGAGACCGTCCTCGCCGCGATCGATCGCGCCCAGCAGGAGGGTGCCACGGTGCTCTGCGGCGGCGGCCGCGCCGCTGGTGTCGGAGAGAAGGGCCATTTCATCCAGCCCACCGTTCTTGCCGACGTCAACCCGGACTCCAACGTGGCCACCGAGGAGGTGTTCGGGCCGGTGCTCGCCGTGCAGCGCTGGAGCGACCCGGGTGACGTCATCCGGCGCGCCAACCGATCCATCTACGGCCTCGCCGGGGGCATCTGGTCGCGTGATACGCGCGGCGCCATCGAGATGGCCAAGCAGCTGCGTACCGGTACTGTCTGGATCAACGACTGGCACCTGCTCAACCCGCTGGCGCCCTTCGGCGGGTACCGGCAGAGCGGCACAGGGCGCGAGCTGGGCCTGTACGGGTTGCGCGAGTACACCGAGGTCAAGCACATCCACGTCGACCAGAACGTGCCTCGCCGGGAGCGCTACTTCTACGACGTGCTGCTCGGCTGACGGCGCGAACCTCGGCCGAGAGCTCCGCACAGGAGGACGACTGCTGCCCGCCATCCAGCCCCAGCTGCAGGAGATGCTCGGCGATGTCCAGCCGATCGTCGTCGCCAACCGCGCGCCGCTCGTGTTCGAGCCCGCCGACCCGTACCGGAACACGCCCGAGCGTTTGGTCAAGGGCGCCGGCGGCCTGGTCACCGCCCTCAGCTCGCTGGCGGCGTCGACGCACGCGCTGTGGATCGCGGTGGCGCGCGACGACGCCGATCGAGCCCTGGCCGCGCGCGGCGACCCCGCCGAGCTGGTCACCGAAGACGGGACCGCCTACCAGGTGTCGTTCGTGCAGCCACGGCCGAACTCGTACGACCTCTACTACAACACCATCAGCAACCCGCTTCTGTGGTTCATCCAGCATTACCTCTGGGACCTGGCACGCGAGCCCAACGTCGACACCTCGACCCTGTTCGCCTGGCGCGAGGGCTACGTGCTGGTCAACCAGATGGTCGCGGACCGCGTCGTCGCGGCCACCAAGGCGTCGGCACAGCCACCGGTGGTGTTCATCCAGGATTACCAGCTGTACTGCGTTGCCGGCATGGTGCGCGACCAGATCCACGACGTGCGCATCCAGCACTTCGTGCACATCCCCTGGCCGACGCCGCAGTACTGGACCATCCTCCCCAAGCCGATCCGCGACGCCATCGTCCACGGCCTGCTCGGTGCCGACGTGGTCGGCTTCCAGACGCGGCGCGACGTGCGCAACTTCCTACTCACCTGCGAGGAGAACCTCGGCCTGACCATCGACTTCCGTGAACGCAGTGTGGTGTTCGAAGGACGCGTGGTGCGGGTTCGCAACTACCCGATCAGCATCGACGTCGACGGGCTGCTGCTCCAGGCCGAGGGAGACGATGTGCGCGTCGAGGAGGAGCGGTTGCTCTTATGGCGTCCCGAGAAGCTGATCCTTCGGGTCGACCGCACCGACCTCAGCAAGAACATCGTGCGGGGATTCCTCGCTTACGAGCGCATGCTCGAGGATCACCACGAGCTGCACGGCACGGTTCAGTTCTGGGCCTACCTGCAACCCAGCCGCCAGGACATCGACGACTACCGTGCCTACCTCGGCAACGTGCTCAGCGTGGCCGCGCGTATCAATCGCAAATTCAGTCGCGGCGGCTGGACGCCGATACGCGACGCGCGACGGTTGGCCTCGTCGAGCTGGACCGATCGCATCTCTTCGCCAACATGAGCCTCACCGACAACGTCGTCAGCTTCACGACGACCCGCTACAGCCGCAATCCGCTCGTCGTCCGCGGCCCGGGCGCGGGTCCGGCGGTGACGGC
>CATPBU010000226.1 GCA_955652455.1 Candidatus Dormiibacterota bacterium | reverse complement strand
CGGGATGGGCGGCGCGCAGCCACTCGCGGTGACCATGAACGACGGCGTCGCGCTCTGCTTCGACGTCGACCCGGTGCGGGTGCGACGCCGGCTGGAAACGCGCTACCTCGATGAGGTCGCCGACAACCTCGACGACGCCGTGCGCCGCTGCGACCTGGCCCGCGAAGAGGGTCGGGCACTCTCGGTCGGTGTCGTCGCCAACGCCGCTGAGGCGCTGCCCGCGCTGCTCGCCGACGGGGTGGCCATCGACGTCGTCACCGACCAGACCAGTGCCCATGACCCACTCAGCTACGTTCCGGCCGGGATGTCGCTGGAGGACGCCGCGCGGCTGCGCGAAAGTGACCACGACACGTACATCGAAGCGGCGCGCAGCGCGATGGCCAGCCACTGCCGGGCGATGGTCGGCTACCAGGAGCGTGGGGCTGAGGTGTTCGACTACGGGAACTCTCTGCGCGCCGAGGCCCAGAAGGGTGGCTACGAGGATGCCTTCGCGTACCCCGGCTTCGTGCCCGCGTACATCCGCCCGCAGTTCTGCGAGGGTCGGGGCCCGTTCCGGTGGGTGGCGCTCAGCGGCGACGCGCGGGACATCGCGGTCACCGACGCAGCCCTGCTCGAGCTCTTCCCCAAGCAGGAGTCATTGCACCGGTGGCTGCGTCTGGCCCGTGACCGTGTTGCATTCCAGGGCCTGCCGGCGAGAATCTGCTGGCTCGGCGCCGGCGAACGCCACCGTGCCGGACTGCGCTTTAACGAGCTGGTGCGCAGCGGTGCGGTGGCTGCACCGATCGTCATCGGCCGCGACCACCTCGACTCCGGGAGCGTCGCGTCCCCGTATCGCGAGACCGAGGCAATGAAGGACGGCAGTGACGCCATCGCCGACTGGCCGATCCTCAACGCGCTGCTGAACACCGCGAGCGGTGCCACCTGGGTGGCGGTGCACCACGGCGGCGGCGTCGGCATCGGTCGGTCCATCCACGCCGGGGCACAGGTGGTCTGCGACGGGAGCGAGCTTGCCGATCGGCGGATCGAGCTGGTGCTGCGCAACGACCCCGCCACCGGTGTGATGCGTCACGCGGACGCCGGATACGCGGAGGCGGTCACCGCGGCGCGCGAGCGCGGCGTTCGAATCCCGATGCTGCGCGACGCCTGAGGACACGCGGTGAACATGCGCGAGTGGCTGGCCCGCGGTTGCACTGGGACGCCAGACATCACTGTGGTCGGCGCACCGATTTCGAAGGCGTCGATCAGCCCCTCCCAAGCATGGTCGACGCCCCCGGCGTTGCGCGAGGCGCTCGCGCGTTTCCCCACCTGGCACGCCGGCACCTCCGCCGACATCGAGGAGTTGGCGGTCCGCGACGCCGGGGATGTCGAGGGCGATCGTGACGAGCCGGATGCGTCAGCCGCGCACGTTCGCATCGAGATCGCCGTGGCCGCTGCCGCCGCGGCGGGACGGCTCGTTGCCGTCGTCGGTGGCGACAACTCGCTGACCCGGCCGGCATTCCTCGGCATGCGCGCCGCGCGTCCCGATCGCCAGTGGGGCCTGCTGACCCTGGATGCGCATCACGACTGCCGCCCTGTGGTCAACGCCTCAGCCAACGGGACGCCGGTCCGTGAGCTGATCGAGTCGGGACTCGCGGGTGAGCGCGTCGCCCAGGTCGGCATCCATCCCCTCGGCAACGCCCGCGATCACGCGGCGTGGGCGGTGAGCCAGGGCATCCACGTGTATGACGTTGCCGAGGTCCGTGCCCGGGGGATTGAGGCGGTTGTCTCCTCCGCGCTCGCCAAGCTGCGCGGATGCGGTGCCGACGCCATCTACGTGGACCTGGACCTCGACGTGGTCGATAGGGGTTCCGCGCCTGCCTGCCCGGCGAGCCTGCCTGGCGGGATCGCGCCCGACGACCTGCTCAGCGCCGCGCTGCTGCTCGGCCGCGAGCCGGACGTCGGGGCGGTCGATTTCTGCGAGGTCGACGCGCTCGCCGACGTCGCCGGCATCACTGTCCGTCTGATGGCGGCCTCGTTGACAGCCCTCTGCGCGGGCCTCGTCGGGCGCAGGCACGCCCCGGTGTGGTCGTGAGCGACCCGATCACGCTGGTGGTGCGCGACATCGGCGCTCTGGTGACCTGTGATCCCGCTCGCGGCGTTGCCCCAGGCGTGATTATCGACGCAGTGCTGATGTGCGCCGGCGAGCGCATCACGTACGCGGGGCCGCAGCGTGGGGCGGTGTTCCCTCCGCTGACCGCGGATGTCATCGACATCGACGCACACGGCGCAGCTGTCATCCCGGGGTTCGTCGACGCGCACACTCACATCGCCTGGCTGGGCGACCGCGGCGAGGAGTACGCCCTTCGCTCATCGGGGGTGAGCTACGAGGAGATCGCCCGTGGGGGCGGAGGCATTCGCAGCACGGTGCGCAGCACCGCCGCCGGGTCGGTGGGAACGATCTGCGAAGCCGCCGGCCACCGGGCGCGGCGGATGATCGAGCACGGAACCACCACGGTCGAGGTCAAAAGCGGCTACGGACTCGAGCACGATGCTGAGCTGCGCCAGCTCGATGCCGTGATCGCCCTCGACGAGCGCGACGATCTTCCCCATGCCATCGCCACCTACCTGGCGCTGCATGCCATCCCCGACGGTGACCGCGACGAGTTCATCGCCGATGTCTGCGAGCGCGGCGTCCGCGAGGCTGCGGTGCGCGCCGCCTTCTGCGACGTCTACTGCGACGAGGAGGCATTCACGGTCGAGGAGTGCCGCCGGGTGCTGCTGG
Source organism: Candidatus Dormiibacterota bacterium (assembly GCA_955652455.1). Next base: position 3,831 of record CATPBU010000226.1, on the reverse strand, counting down.
CGGCCCGGACGGCGGGGATGTCGCTCAAGGTGCACGCGGAACAGCGCAGCCACAGCGGCGGCGCACAGCTCGCCGCCGAGGTGCGCGCCACCAGCGCTGACCACCTCGAGCACGCCACCGATGACGACCTCCGCGCGCTCGCCGCCGCCGGGGTCACCGGCGTCATCCTCCCCGGCGCAGCGCTGGTGCTCGGCGGGCCGCCGCCGCCGGGAGCCCGGCTGCTCGCCAACGGAGCCACGGTCGCCATCGCCACCGACTGCAACCCGGGCACGTCGTACACCGAATCGATGCCGCTGATGATCTCGCTCGCCGTTGCCAGCGCTGGTCTGAGCCCGGCGGAAGCGCTGGTCGCGGCGACGTCGGGAGGCGCCACTGCCCTCGAGCTTTCCGACCGAGGCGTCCTCCGGGCTGGACTGCGCTGCGATACCGTGATCCTCACCACACCGCACTGGATCGATGTCGCCTACCACCTCGGCGCCAACCCGGTCTCCACGGTGATCAGGGCGGGGGAGGTGGTGGTCGGCGGGTGCACGACCGGACCCCTCGAGTGATCTCCGCACGACGGGCCTCGGCGGCGTAGGGTGTTGTGGTGATCAGCAGCGTGCGGGCATGGCCAAAGCTGTGCGGCGCGGGCATCGAGGTGCCCCTTGCCGATGGTACTCGGCGGCGCTACGTCAACCTCGACTGCGCTGCGAGCACGCCGGCCCTCGACGCGGTGGTGGCCGCCGTCAACGATGTCCTGCCGTGGTACAGCAGCGTCCACCGCGGTGCGGGCCACCTCTCGCAGGTCTCGACCAGACTGTACGAGGCGGCGCGACAGGCGGTGGGGGCATTCGTCGGCGCACGACGCGATGATTCGGTCGTTTTTGTCCGCAACACGACCGACGCCGTCAACCACCTGGCAGCGTGTCTGCGCATCCCGCCCGGCGCGGTGGTTCTCACCACCGAGATCGAGCACCACGCCAACATGCTGCCCTGGCGGCGGCTGGGCCCCGTCCAGCACCTGCCGCCGCCGCGTTCACCGGCCGCGCTGCTTGCCTCGATGGAGGCTGCGCTCGCGTCCGCGGCGGGCCGCATCGCCGTTGTCGCCGTCACCGGTGCCAGCAACGTCACCGGCGAGGTGATGCCCGTCGCCGAGATGGCGAGGATCGCGCACACCCACGGCGCGCTCATCAGCGTCGACGCCGCCCAGCTGGCGCCCCATCGCACCATCGACATGGCCGCGATGGATGTCGACTGCCTGGCGCTGAGCGGGCACAAGATGTACGCGCCGTTCGGTGCCGGCGCGCTGGTGGTGCGCACCGCGCTCGTGGCGGACGCCGAGCCGCTGCTCGCGGGGGGAGGCGCTGTCGACTTCGTCACCGTTGACGACGTGCTCTGGACGGGCATGCCGGACCGGCTCGAGGCGGGGAGTCCCAACGTCATCGGCGCGATCGCGCTGGGCGTCGCAGCGACCACCCTGGCGGCAGTGGGGATGAATCGCATCGCCGAGCATGAGCGCGACCTGCTGGCGCGCGCCGACGCCGGGTTCGCCGATTTGCCCGGGGTGAAGAGGCTGCGCCTCTGGGACGGACCCGATGTCGACCGCCTCGGCGTCGTGACGTTCACCGTCGACGGTCTGCACCACGCCCTGGTGGCGGCCGCGCTCAGTGCCGAGTACGCGATCGGCGTCCGGCACGGCTGTTTCTGCGCTCACCCATACATCACCCACCTGCTCGGCATCGACGCCGCCGCCGCCGACTCCGTCCGCAGCTCGCTGCGCCGCGGCGAACGCGCCGGCATCCCGGGAGCGGTGCGGGCGTCGTTCGGCATGGGCACCACCGAGAGGGACGTCGAGGCGCTCATCGCCGCGATGGGCGAGCTGATCGAGCGCGGCCCGCGGCTGGCCTATGCGCAGGACGTGCATACCGGTGACTTCCTCCCGGTCACGGATGCACGGACGTGGCCACGCTTCGATGCCCTGCCAGCGCTGGAGACGGCGGGACACTCCGCAGGCTGCGGACAGTTCTGACGGATGGTCTTCGGCTGGCTGCTGAGTGCGCTGCGCTGCTCAGTGCGGCGATGTGAGTTGGGTCGCCAGCTGCAGCGGATCGGTGAGCGGAAGCTTGCAGGCAAAGTTCTCGCAGACGTAGGCGGCCGCTGACCCGTCGACGAGCGGCCGATCAGACAGCAGCTCGACGCCGTCGGGGTTACCCCAGGCGAGGACGCCGTCCGGCATCCACGTTCTCTGCACCACGCGCAGCAGGGCACGCGTGCTCGCGTCATCCCCACGTCCACTGATGGCAATTTCACGTGACGGCGCCAGCGCACGATCGATGACACACGCCAGCGAACTGACTCCCAGCGGCGAACGGGCAACCAGTGCCGCCATGGGGCCGATGATCTCCAGCGCTCGCTCGCGCAGCGCTGCGTTGCCTCTGAGCGCGGCGAGGCGGAGCAACGCGGATGCAAGGGCCGACTGCCCCGCGGGCACCGGGTTGTCGTCGATGGTGCGCGGTCGCACCAGCAGCGGTGGCGCATCCGATGCCGTGTCATAGAGCACGCCACCCTCGCTGAAACGAACCAGCGCGTCGTCGACGAGGAGGCTGGCAGACGCAAGGTACGTCGGCAGTCCCGTCGCCTCGTACAGCGTGATCAGCGCGTCGGCAAGGAACGCTGAATCCTCGAGGAAGCCGGTGATCTTGGCGCTGCCGTCCCTCCAGGTGTGGAGCAACACCCCATCCGGTCGGAGGTCGCCGAGCAGGAAGTCCGCGGTGCGCTGTGCCGCCTCGACATAGTCGGTTCGGTCGAGGGCGGCTCCTGCTTCGGCCAGCGCAGCCAGCATGAGCGCGTTCCACGACGTCAGCACCTTGTCGTCGCGCCCCGGCGGCTGGCGATTGCGCCGTGCGACGAGCAGGCGCTGGCGGATGGCATCGAGCGTCTCTTGAAGGTTCGCTTCGGTGACCCCGAGGCTGTGGGCGACGTGGTCGATCGGGTACGGCATCGAAAGCACCGTGGTGCCGTGCTCGAAGTTGCCCGTGTCGGTGACCCCGAAGAGGCGGGCGGCCAGCGCGCCGTCCTCGGCGCCGAGAACCTCGTCCAGCTGTCGCGGCGTCCAGACGAAGTACGACCCTTCGCCGCCCGGCGAATCGGCGTCCTGCGACGACGCGAAACCACCGCCTGGAAGCGCCAGCTCCGCGAGCGCGTAGTCGAGGATCTGCTCGACGGCGCGCCGCCAGCGCGCCTCGCCGGTCAGCTGGTACGCGTGCAGATACACGGTGGCGAGCTGTGCGTTGTCGTAGAGCATCTTCTCGAAATGCGGCACCGACCAGGTCGCGTCGACGGTGTACCGGTGGAAGCCGCCGCCGACCTGGTCGTGGATGCCGCCGCGGGACATCCGATCGAGCGCCAGCGTGACCACCGCGAGGGGGTCGCGGTCGCCGGTGGCCCGATGGCGGCGGAGCAGGAGGTCCAACGCCGCCGGGTGAGGGAACTTCGGCGCGCCGCCGAAGCCGCCGTTGTGTGGGTCTGCCTGCGAGACCAGCAGCGTTGTCGCCGCCTCGAGGCTGGCCTTCGAGACCGTGCCGGCCGCCAGCACCGGCGGTTCGAGCAGCTGGCGCAGCTGGTTCGCGGCAGCGCTCACCTCGTCGCGCCGCTCGCGGTACACCTCGGCGGCGGCGTTGAGCACGTAGGGAAAGCCGCGCATCCCCTGCCGGTCCTCGGGCGGGTAGTACGTGCCCCCGAAATACGGTTCACCGGACGGCGTCAGGAACACCGTCATCGGCCATCCGCCGTGGCCGCTGATCGAGATCACGGCCTGCATGTAGATCGAGTCGACGTCGGGACGCTCCT
>CATPBU010000225.1 GCA_955652455.1 Candidatus Dormiibacterota bacterium | reverse complement strand
GTAGGTGTTCAGGCTGAGACCGCTGACGCCGGCTGCCCAGACCCCGATTGCGAGCGTGGTGCGGGGCAGGCGCCGGCGAGCGCCGCCGCACTCGGCGAGGTCTCGCGTGCGGTAGGCGCGACTCAGGTTGCCGGCAGCGAGAAAGTACACCACCACAAGGCACGACGCCGTGAACAGGGCGAACAGCGCCGGACTGAACCCGCCCATGCCGAACGTGGCGAGGATCGACCCGGCCTGGCTGGCCAGCGCGAACATTCCCAGCCGGAACAGGTCGCGCTGGGCGAGCGCAAGCACGGCGGCCCCGACCGACCCGACAGCGCCGACCAGGGCGACGACGGTGAGCAGATGAGGAGCCTCGATCAGCAGGGGGTACAGCCGGGCGATGAGCACACCGGCGGCCATGAGCGTTGCCATCCCGACCAGTGCCAAACCGGCCACCGGGGCTTCGAGGGCTCCGCCGAGCCAGACGTGGAACGGTCCGATTGCTGAGCGGATCACCGCGGCCAAGACGAAGAGCACCGACAGCACCACCAACGTCCTGGAGCCGACCCCGGCGACCGCTCCGAGGTGGCCGAGGTGCCACTGCGTGGAGAGGACTGAGAACGAGAAGGGATCAGTTGTCTGCGCACCCGATGGCGGCGGACGCGAGCCGACCGAGACACCGAATTTCGCGTACGTCATCACCAACCCGAGGAGCAAGGCGAGATCGGCAATCCGGAGGACTACGAATGTCCGCGTCGAGAGCAGGCCGACCCCGGGACGCTGCCAGTGATGCGCGGCCAGCATCCAGGCGGCGACGCCGGTCACCTCCCAGCCCAGCCAGAACTGGAAGAGGTTGGGGCTGGCGATCAGCGCCAGCAGCCCGAAGGTGAGCACACCGGCGACCCAGAAGAAGCGGCGGAACCCGGCATCGCCACGCAGCGATGCGAGACCGTGGAGCTGGGCCGCAAGCGAGAGAAGAAGCGCGAAAGCCATGAAGGTGACGCTGAGTGGATCGACGCGGATCCCCCAGAGCACCAGGAAGTCGGTTGAGAACAAGCGACTGTCGGCGGCCGACGCGGAGGTGGTCGGCAGGTCCCAGAACGTCTGCGTGTTCTCGTATGCCGGGATGGTGTGGGTGAGACGGAAGATGAGCACCACCGCGGCGGCGGCGAACGCAAGGCCGGTGAACGCGATTCCCGTCTGCGCGGCGCGGCGCGGACTCTCGGCGAGGAAGGCCACGCCGACACCCACCAACGGGAGCAGGACGATCGCCCAGGTGAGATTGAGGATGACCGTCACGTCAGGCGTCCAATTCGTCCAGCTCGTCGAGGTCCGCCGTCTCGGCGCGGCGCCAGAGCAGCGCGGCGATCGCGCCTCCGACGATCAACTCCGCGCAGAGGGCTGCCATGGTGAAGAGTGCGAGAGCGTCACCAAGACGGGGGACCGACCCGTCACCGCTTTCTGCGTACCCGACCGCCGCCACCACCGGGGCACTGAACAACACGCTGAGCGAGGCGAGGGCGGCAATGGCGTTTCGGTGCACGGTGACACCGAGCAATCCGATGGCAAACAGGACGGCGCTGAGCACGGCGAAGTGGGCGGGACCGACATTCACTGCGTTGCGCCGCCGCGACCGCCGCGCTGCGCGCGCGCGGCCGCCCGATGTTCGCGGCGCAACCGGCTGCGTAGCTCGCGGAGCCGGCGTTGCTCGGCCGCGCGATCCAGCAGCCGCTCGTCCTCCCCAGTGCGCCCGATCATCAGGCCACCGCCGACAGCCACGACGACCAGCACCACCGCGATCCCGAGGCTCACCGGGGTGCGGTAGTGCAGCAGCGTGATCAGGTCGGGCCCAGCGGAGCCGTTGGCGACGTCGTTGACCCTCGTCGCGGTGGTCCACACCAGCAGGACGCCGATGCCGGCGCACGCCGCCGCTGCCAGCTGCCATCCCGCCGCCGGCCCGGGAATATCGGCAAGCAGCGCTGCGTAGCCACCACGGCGGAGCAGAGCGGCGACGATGAGCAGACACGACGCCGGCAGCACCAGGGCGACGACGCCGAGCAGGTACGCGCCCGCGGCGATGAGCAGGATGCCGACGAGGAGGTCGCCCACCAGCACAGCCAGCAGCACCAGCCGCGTCGACGGCGCCAGGACGCTGCCAAGGGCAGCGAGCACGATGAGAACGGCGAGGACGTAGAACACCGCGGCGCTCACTCCCCCGTCGGTGGCGGGGCTGCGGCGGCGCGGAGGAACGCTTGCGGGGACGGCGCCTCGCTGGGGAGGCGGCTTCCGGCGCCGAACATCGGCGGCATTGTAGACGGCGAGGCCGCGAGCAGCCCGATCGCCACAATGGCGAAAGAGCCTACCGTCACACCGCGTCGTCGTCCTCGAGGGGCCGGTGGACCAGCGCGGGCGGGTGATCGTCCGGGTCCGGGACGCGCTCGAACAGGAGCGTGACGACGAGGCCGAGCAGCGCCAGGATGATCCCGGCTGCCGCGACCGGGTTGAGCGCCACGCCGATCGCCGGCACGGTCAGGCCGGCATTCCACAGTCCCATCGGTGCGCCGTCGTTCGCGGTGCGCTGACCGACCACGCCGGCGACGATGAGCAAGCCACCGGCGGTGCCGAGATAGTGCAGCCAGTTGCGGCTCCGTCGAGCCACGAAAGCGGAGGTCGTGGCGATCAGCGCACCGCCCAGCACGGCCGTCACGCCGACGATCACCTGGCCGGGCGTCGGCGCCAGCGGGACGACGAGGATCACGCGGTTACCACCCCGCCACCCACCACCTCGTCGCCGTCGTACAGGACACCGGCCTGGCCCGGCGCGACCTGGGTGACGGGCGAGTGGCATGCGAGCACCGTCGACCGGGACGCGGC
>CATPBU010000224.1 GCA_955652455.1 Candidatus Dormiibacterota bacterium | reverse complement strand
CCACCGCCGACGATGGCCAGGTCGTAGCAACCTCGCTTGGCGTCAAGGGTGAGGCCGAGCCGGCGCGCCAACTCCTGGTTGTCCGGATCGACGAGGTGATCGCCGCCGTCGAAAACGATCGTCGGGATGGTGCGGCCGCCGTTCTGCAGCCGCTCGACCGTCGCCAGTCCCTTGGCGTCGTCGTCGATGTCAACCCAGCCGAACGCGACGCGCTGCTCGCCGAGAAACTTCTTGACGCGACGGCAGTCGGGGCACCACGGTGCGCCGTAGACGGTGATGTCGGCCATGTCATGCTTCCCCTGTGAGGGCCAGCCCGGCGCGGCGATGATGCCGCATCACCGCCGCGAGGCCGCCGCGGATCGACGCTCCGCTTCGACCTTGATGCCCGAGATGGACGCCGCAACGGCTCCCTCCCAGGCGCGCGCGACCCGATCACCCCACCACGCGCCGACCATCCACAGATCAGTGCCCATCTCGCCCGTGTAAACGAACTCCGTGGAGCCCGAGACCGGCGTCAGCTCAAAGGTCTCGGTCAGGTGCGGGACCGGCCCACGCACCAACCGGAAGCTGATGCGGTGCGGCCGCTCGAAACGCACGGTCTCGACCGTGGTCGCAATCAGGCCGCCCAGGGTCTCGGTGAAATGCTCGGCGAGCACCATATCGCTGCCGCGCTCGAGCACGCGCAGCTTTGACTCCATCGCCCTCGGCACGCGCCCGAGGTACGGACGGGCGATGACGTCAAACACAGTCTCCGGCGTGGCCGCGATTGACGCCCGCAGCGGACCGAGGGGGCGGGTGCGCCGCCCGATTCGCAGGTCAACAGTGAGGTCCCCACGCACGGTGAGGAAATACGCGGCACCGACCGCGCCGGTCAGCGCGGCAAGACCGGCGGAGATGGTGGTGGCGCGGCGTCTTGCCATTGGGCGACCCAATGTACTCGGACATCTCCAACAATTGAGTCGCGATGACCGCCACCCCGCCCAACCGGCACGACCATGACCAGCACGAGCAGGATCACGAGCATCCGCGTGGTGTGACCGGATGGCTCGCCGGGCTGTTCCGCACCCACAGCCACGACGCCGCCGACTCGATGGACTCGGCACTGGAGTCGAGCCGCGACGGCATCCGCGCGGTGAAGATCAGCCTGGTCGCGCTCGGCGTCACCGCGGCGGCGCAGGTCGCCGTGGTCGTGCTGACCGGGTCGGTGGCGCTGCTCGCTGACAGCATCCACAACTTCTCTGACGCGCTGACCGCGATCCCGCTGTGGATCGCATTCGGTCTCGGACGGCGCCCTGCATCCCGCCGCTACACCTACGGCTACGGACGCGCTGAGGACCTCGCCGGTGTGTTCATCGTCGCCATGATCGCGCTGTCCTCCATCCTCGCCGGCTACGCCTCCGTTCGCCGCCTCATCGACCCGCAACCGGTGTCACACATCGGCGTGGTCATCGTCGCCGGACTGATCGGCTTCGCCGGCAACGAGCTGGTCGCGATCTTCCGCATCCGCGTCGGCCGCTCGATCGGGTCCGCGGCGCTGGTCGCGGACGGCGTGCATGCGCGCACCGACGGCTTCACCTCCCTCGCCGTTGTCGTCGGCGCGCTCGGAGTCCTCGCCGGCTTTCCGCTGGCCGACCCCATCGTGGGATTGCTGATCACCGTGGCCATCCTCTTCGTGCTGCGCGGCGCAGCCGCCGACATCTACCGCCGGCTCATGGACGCCGTCGAACCCGAGCTGGTCGGCACCGCCGAGGCAAGCCTGCGCGCGACACCCGGCGTTCGCGACGTGGAGGATCTGCGACTGCGCTGGATCGGCCACCGCATCCGCGCCGAGACCGGCATCCTCGTCGACGCGTCGCTCACCATCGTCGAGGCTCACGCCATCGCCGACGAGGCTCACCACCGCCTCCTGCACGATGTGCCCAAGCTGGATGACGTCACGGTGCACGTCAACCCGAGCAGCGACGGACTGGACCGCCACACCGTCACCGCGCATCATCGGCGTGCGTAATACGGGCGCACCGGCGAGTGACCGCGAGTTAGTCGTCGATTCCGGCCAGCGGTGGCTCCCAGCGCAGCAGCGCCACGTCTGCCACCTGGCGCAGATGGGCGCGCATCGCCGCCGCCGCCCGCGGCGGATCGGCGGACTCGATCGCATCGAGGATGCGCCGGTGCGCGGCCAGAGACGCGCGCGGACGGTCGGGTTCGGAGAGCGACTCGATGCGCGTCTCGTGGATCGCATCGGCGAGCCCGTCGATGACGTGCTCGAGAACGCGGTTCTTGCCGGCTTGGTGCACCGCGTGGTGGAAGGCGGCGTCGCCGGCAACGCCCAGACCGCCCGCTGCCACGTCTGACGCCATCTCGGCCAGCGCGTTGCGCATCTCCGCCAGGTCCGACTCGCCGCGCCGCATCGCGGCCAACTCGGCCAGACGCACCTCGAGCAGCTCGCGCGCCTCGAGCACCTCGGGCAGGCGGGAGCGGCGCTCCACCAGCTTGTGAAGCCCGCCACCGAACCCGCGGCTGCGGCGCAGGAAGACGCCTCCGCCATGGCGCACCTCGATGAACCCCTGTGCCTCGAGCACCGCCAGCGCTTGTCGCAGCGAAGCGCGGCTGACACCCAGCCGTGTGGCCAGCTCGCGCTCCGGCGGAAATCGTGCCCCGACCTCGAGGTTGGTGCGGATGACGAACTCGCCCAGCCGCTCGACCAGGTCCTCGTAGAGTCGGGTCCGGCCAAGCGGGCGCAGCGGTGAGGTGTCGACGGTCACGGGCCCGAATTCTCCCAGCGTGGATTGGTCCGTCCACTGACACATTGACACACTAGAGCCCCCTGAGCAACACTCCGGACCGCTGTGGTGTGAAGGCCCCGGACGGGCCCTGTTGGAGGTGGGACAGTGTCGCCGAGTGCCGTGGCCCAAGTGACCGGCAGGACCGGTCACAGACGACTCATCACCGCCGTCGCGGCCGCCCTTCTGGT
>CATPBU010000223.1 GCA_955652455.1 Candidatus Dormiibacterota bacterium | reverse complement strand
GCGTCGAGGAGCCTGCGGCACTGGCGCTCCGCCGCGGCCGCATCGCCGCCGCCGTCAGGGTCGAGCCCTAGGCAGAGGAGCGACTCACTGTTCCTCACCGCCTGCGCGAGGCGGCCCGCGAACGTCGCTGCTGCAGCTACCAAGCGTCCCGGCTCGTGCTCGGCTGGATCGCGCCCTGGTCGGTGCGCGGCGCGTAGGGCAGGTCGATGCGTGCTTGCTCTCGGGCAGCGCAGCGCGGGCAGATCCGGGCGATGTGGCCATCGAGGATCACTGCAGCCAGCCGGTAAATGGGAGTCGGCGTCCCGCAGTTGTCGCACGCGTGGATGACTGGCATGGTGTGATCAGTATGGCAGGCACCTGACGGCGCCCCGATCACTCCGCTGGTGCGGGGAAGATGGCATCGATCCGGGCCATCACCTCGGGCGTCAACGTGTCGAGCGCGGCCAGCGCGCCCAGGTTCTCGCGGACCTGGTCCGCCCTGCTCGCGCCCGTGATCACCGTCGAGACGTTCGGATTGGCGGCACACCAGGCGATCGACAGCTGCGCAAGGGTAACGCCGAGGTCGTCGGCCACCTGTTTGAGCGCGCGCACGGATCGGTTTGCGTTCGCGTCTGTGAGCCCCTCTGCCAACCAGCCATAGCCGGGCAGCGTCGCGCGGCTGCCCTCGGGCACGCCGTCGAGGTACTTGCCGCTGAGCAGGCCGGACGCCAGGGGGCTCCAGGTGGTGAGGCCGAGGCCGATCTCGTCGTACATCGGGGCGAATTCCGTCTCCACCTTGTAGCGCTCGAACAGGTTGTACTGAGGCTGCTCCATGAGCGGCCGATGCAGATGGTCGCGTTCGGCGACCTGCCACGCCGTGCGGATCTCCTCCGCGCTCCACTCCGAGGTACCCCAGTACAGCGCGCGACCGGACTCGATGATGTCGTGCATCACCCAGACCGTCTCGTCGATCGGCGTCTCGGGATCGGCGCGGTGACAGAAGATGAGGTCGAGGAACTCCAGGCCGAGACGTTGCAGTGATCCCTCAATGGCGTGCAGCAGGTACTTGCGGTTCAACGTGTTGCGCGTGTTGACCGAGTCCTCGATGCCCCAGAAGTACTTGCTGGAGACGACGTATGTGTGGCGTGGCCAGCCGAGTTCCTTGATCGCCCGGCCCATGATGGTCTCTGACTGACCGCCGGCGTACACCTCGGCGTTGTCGAAGAAGTTGATGCCGCCGTCGTACGCGGCTGCCAGGCATTCACGCGCGCCGTCGCCGAACAGCTGTGGCCCGAAGCTCACCCAGGATCCAAAAGACAGCACGCTGACCTTGAGACCCGAGCGGCCAAGCCGGCGGTACTGCATGTCCATTCGCGGAGGATACGTGACGGGGTGGGGCGATCCGCTGCGCATGGCGCCGCCGGTGTCACCATGTCAGTCATGCCGAGCACCCCTCCCCCGCCCGAGGTCCAGGAGTTCCTGCGCGAGCCGAATCCATGCGTGGTTGCCAGTGTCGACCGGCACGGTGAGCTTCACACCGCCGCCACGTGGTACGCGTGGCAGGATGACGGAACCGTATTGCTCAACATGGACGAGAGCCGGCGCCGCCTCGAGCACCTGCGTCACGACCCGCGAGTGGCGCTGACGGTGCTCGACGCCGACAACTGGTATCGACATGTCTCGATCATCGGTCACGTCATCGCGATCCGCCCCGACGCGTGCCTCGAGGACATCGACCGGCTCTCGCGCCTCTACACCAGCAAGCCCTACCGGAATCGCAAGCGGGCACGCTGGACCGCGATTGTCGGCGTCACGCGGTGGCACAAATGGGACAGTCGCTAGGCTTTACGGGGCAGGCAGGCGACGAGCCGTGTCCCCGGGTCGTCGCCTGCCCTGCGCGGTCGGTTGTCAGCGCTTGGCGTAGTCGCCGAAGCCGGCCCAGTCGATGACGACGACAGCCTCGTCGCCGACGACCCATGCGTCATGTCCGGGGGGAGCGATCATCAGGTCGCCGGGTCCGAATTCGTCCTCGGTCCCGTCATCCATGACCACCTTCATCCGGCCGGAGATGAAATAGCCGACGTGAGCCGCCTGGCAACTGTCCGTCTTTGCGATTGGCTTGACGTGTTCGGACCATTTCCAGCCCGGCTCGAAGCGTGCTCGCCCCACCGGACCGACGTCGGTGTTGACGAGCTCGAGCTTGCCCTTGCTCCCCTCAAACGGCCGCGTCTCATCGGGCGAGTCCAGGCTCTTGCGGGTCAGTCGCGTCGCTGTGGTTGCCATGCCGAACCTCCTTTGGCCATGCCGGTTGGTGATCGCGCTGGTGCACTCTACGCCGCCCGCACTGGCATTTTCAGAGCTCGAGCAGCGGCCCCGCCGGGGTATCAGGGGTAGGTCAACGCCGGTTGCCAGTCCTCGCCACGACCCTCCGGGGAGCGGTCGAGGACCGCCCAGAGCGGCCAGATGAAGTCCACATGCCTCGGGTGCTCTCCTGGCTCCGGAGGAACGAAGAAGAGTTCGCTGCTCCAGAAGTGATGGATCCTTCCTCCGCGCCGGACGAAGACGGTGGCAATCGGCAGTTGCTCACCATCAGCCTGCTCGGCGTGATAGTCGCGACGGTAGGAGGTCTTCGCCGACGAAAGCAGCCTCGCGTGACGCCAGCCTCGGGTGCGCGCATGTGCCTGGAAGCGTTCGATCGGGGCCTTGGCTTCCACCGCGATGCTGATTCGCTGCGAGAGGTGCTGCACCTGACCGTCGACGGCGTCAATGATCGAAGTGCACGACGGGCATCCGACCTCCAGCGGCTGCCCCCTCTCGCCGCGGATGAACATGAAGCTGTACAGCAACAGGGTGTCCCGGCCGCCCTCGAAAAGCTCGGAGAGCCGCACATCGCGTACGGCGTGTGCCTTGTCGTCCCAGCCCTCGAAGGTGTAGTCGGTCGGCACCTCACCACCGACGGGTAGTTCGCGTCGCTGAGAAGCAACCGCCTCCGTCCGTGCCCGAAGGTCGATCTCTGCTCTGAGGAGATCATCGCGAGAGCGCCGGTACTGCTCTGTCTCACCGGGGAACGTCTTGGTGTGAAGCGCCGTGTCAGCAACCTCGGCCATCGTGCGGGTCCTCCGTTCCTTGTCAGCGGGATCGTACAAGCATCGGCGAATCCGGTTGGGAGCTGTCCTCCCGAACGGCGTCGGCTAGGCTGCGGCCGCGGAGGGATCGAACAGTTCGCAGCGGCCCGCCCGCTCAGCCTGCTACCGCTCTCAACAAGCCAACAGTGGAGAGATTGAGTCGCCACAGCTGAAGCCGGCTCCACCCGCTATGGTCGGCCAGGTCAAGCAGTTGCTCTCCGGTCACGTAGGAGTCGACCGTGTCGCTGAGGTAGCGGTAGGCCGACCGGTCGCCGCCCACCCATCCCCCGAGCCGAGGAAGGAGGTGACGGAGGTACAGCTCGTAGGCCGTGCCCACCACTCCGTGAGGGGGCCGCAGGAATTCCAGCACCACCAGCCTTCCACCGGGCCGCACCACGCGTCCCATCTCGAGCAGACCCTTTTCCGGATCGGCAAGGTTGCGCAGGCCGAAAGCGACGGTCGCGGCGTCGAAGCTGGAGTCCTCGAAGGGCAGTCTGGTGGCATCACCCTGCACCCACTCGATTGAGGGTTGCGTGGCGCGCGCGACCGCCAACATGCCTTCGCTGAAATCGAGGCCCACCACCCGGCCGCCGCCAACTCGGCCCTGCAGCTCGAGGGTCAGCTTCCCGCTACCACAGGCGATGTCAAGCGCGGCATCACCCACTGACAGCGCCGCAGCATCGGCGGCCCGGCTTCGCCAGGTGCGGTCACGACCGAACGAAAGCAGAGTGTTGGCGCGGTCATACCCAGGCGCGATCCGGTCGAACATCGCGCGGACCTGGCCCGCATCGCGGGCCGCGGTCATGCGCTTGGGCTCATCTGCCGATCACCATAATCGTGAGAATGCCAGAGTTGAACAAGCCCGTTGGCTTGGGATTAGCCGCCCGAGGGGACCTGCGGGAAACAGTCGATTGGGTCCTCCGCGCCGAGCGCCTCGGTCTCGAGTCCGTGTGGGTGCACGACAGCTACTTCGAGCGCGACCCGATCAGCTTTCTGGCTCCGATGGCACAGGCGACCAAACGCATCCGCCTCGGCGCCGGCGCGCTCAACCCGTATACGCGGCACCCCTTCGTTGTCGCCTCGACGATGGCGTCACTGGACAACCTCGCCGAGGGACGCGTATCGCTGGCGTTGGGCAGCGGCCTGCCTCTGCGACTGGCGCAGATGAACATCCACTTCGAGAATGCGCCGGACCGGGTGAGCGCAGCCATGGACCAGATCCGCGCGCTCTGGCGTGGCGAACGGCTGATGCTGAACGACAAGCTGCCGCCGCTGGTGCCGATGTTCCCGCCACCCCGCCGGATTCCGATCTACATCGCTGCCTACACTAGGGCTTACCTTGAGATTGCCGGAGAGAAGTCCGATGGGTACCTGGCGCGCCCGATGGAGTCGATCCCGGCATTCCGGCTGATGCGCGAGCGAGTGCTCGACTCAGCTCAGCGCCACGGTCGCGAGCCGTCGGCCATCGACTTTCGTGGCTATCTGCTGAGCTACATCAGTGACTCGCGTCAAGAGGCACTCAACCGGGCCAAGCGGGAGCCCTTCGTGATCTACATGATCTCCATCCTCTCGGACATCTCTATGTCTCGGGCAGGGTTTCCCAAGGAGTTGCGCGACCAGGTCAACCAACTCTGGCGGGCCGAGGACTACCACCGCGCCGCAGAGGCCATCCCGGATGAGTTGCTCGAGGCTTTCGTGCTCACCGGCACACGGCAGGACGTCGCCGCGCGGGCGCTCGAGTTCCACCGCGCAGGGATGACCGTGCCACTGCTCCAGCCTGTCGTCCAGGATGAGCACCAGGTTCACGCCACCATCGACGCCTGCGTGCTCTACGGCGCACAGCTGGTCGATCAGCCCTCCGCCTCGGCGAGCCGTCAAGCCATCGCCGTCGATTCCGCCGGTGCGCGTCGGAGATCCAGCGTGCGCGAGCTGCTGCAGGGCGTCTACGAGATCACCCGGCCGTTCAGCTTCACCGCGTCATTGGTGCCCGTCGCGGTCGGCGGCGCGTTTGCCTGGACCCAGAGCGCGTTGGCCGCCGGGCCATTCATCGCCGCTCTCGCAGCCGGTCTCACCCTCCACGCAGGGACCAACGTGATCAACGAGATCTATGACGTCCGGCACGGTATCGACTCGATAGCGTCGCCGCGCGCCAGCCACGCCATCGTCAAAGGTCGGGTCACCGAAAGGCAGGCTTTCACCCTGGCAGCCGCGTGTTTCGCGATCACCATCCTGCTGGGGTTGTACCTCGTATCTGTGCGCGGACCGCTGATGCTGGGCCTGGGCGCGCTTGGCGTTCTCGGCGGGTACTTCTACACGGCACCTCCATTCCAGTACAAGTACCGCGCCATGGGCGTACCCCTCGTCTTCCTGCAGATGGGCGTGCTGATGACGGTGGGCGGCTATTTCGCAGCCAGTGGACGCTTCGACTGGCGCGTGGTGGTGCTCTCGGCTCCGGCAGGGTTGCTGGTGGCGGCGATCCTCCACGGCAACGAGTGGCGCGACATCTCCGAGGACACCCGGGCCGGGATCGTGACGCTGTCCAGCCGTATTGGCCGCGATTGGGCCCACTACGGCTACATCGCGCT
>CATPBU010000222.1 GCA_955652455.1 Candidatus Dormiibacterota bacterium | reverse complement strand
GTTCGTTCCGTCGCCGTTTGGACGCCTGCCGGCTCGTCCCGTAGAGCCGGCCGACCATGGTCAGGTTCTCGAGGCCGGTGAGGTTCTCATCGACTGCCGCGTACTGCCCGGCGAGGCCGATCCGCTGACGAAGCTTGACCGCATCGCGGACAACGTCCAGGCCGGCAACCCGGACCGTGCCGGCATCCGGCTTGAGCAGCGTGGTCATCACGCGCACGGCCGTGGTCTTGCCCGCGCCGTTGGGTCCGAGGAGACCGAGCACGGTCCCCGTTTGCGCATCGAGGTCGACGCCGTTGAGAGCGCGGACCTTTCCGAACGACTTGACCAGGCCTCGGACGTTGATGGCGGGTTCACTCACAGCGGGTGGGCCGCCTTGCACTGACTGTGATGACCGAACATCCGTTCAGTGTAGGGCGCTGACCATCCGGTCTTCAACGAGAGGCCGGAGCGTCAATCCAGGGCGCGGCGGCGAGGACCGGGCCGAATCGGCGCGGCGGTGTGCCCTGGCCCCTTGGTCGCGGCGGACGCCAGCGTGACGGGCTGGGCCACCGGGTCTCGGGCCGAGGCGCGGATCGCCTCAACGAGCGGGATGAAGTCCTCGATGCTGACCGCCTTTGACCAGAGGTACCCCTGCGCCGCATCACAGTCGAGGACCCGAAGGCGATTGAGCTGCTCGATCCTCTCCACGCCCTCGGCCGTTGCCGAGAGCCCGAGCGAATGAGCCAGCGCGATGACGGCCTGGACGATCGCGTCATCCTCAGGGTTCCTGCCCAGGCCGGCGACGAAATACCGGTCAACCTTGAGAACCCGCACCGGGTATTGGCGCAGGTACATCAGCGACGAATAGCCGGTGCCGAAGTCGTCGACGCTCAGTTGGACGCCAAGGCGATCGAGCGCCAGCAGCGTGGCCGTGGCAACGCTGCCCTCTTCCATGAGCGCTGTCTCAGTGATCTCCAGACGGAGCAGGTTCGGAGCCAGGCCGGTAGTCTCGAGCGCCTGGACGACGGTTGCCACCAGGTCGGGGTGACCAACCTGCCGTGCCGACAGGTTGACGGACACGGCCACCGCGTCTGCGATCCCGAAGCGGGCGTTCCAGTGGACCGCGTCCTCACAGGCGCGGCCCAGCACCCAGGCACCGATGGCGACGATCATCCCGGTCTCCTCGGCGATTGGGATGAACTCGGCCGGCGCGACGGGTGTGCCGTCCTCCTGTATCCAGCGCAGGAGTGCCTCCGCCTCGCGAACGGCGCCGCTGGCCAGCTCGACGATCGGCTGATAGGCGATGACAAATTGATCCTTGTCGAGGGCGCGGCGAAGACCCTGCTCGATCTGGACACGGTGCACCAGACGCGTTCGCAGAGCGTCGTCGAACAGCTCGTAGGTGCCTCGGCCTCTCTCCTTGGCCCGGTGCATAGCGACATCGGCGTCCCGGAGCAAACCCTCGACGGTGGCCTCGTCGGAGCTCACCGCGATCCCGATGCTCGTTGTGATGCTGACCTCCCGGCCGTCAACCAGGAAGGCCTCACGAATGCGCTCCGTAACACGCCTCGCCACGGTTGCGGCTTCGGTCGCGTCGACGAGGTCCTCGCAGAGGACGACGAATTCGTCGCCACCGAAGCGTGCGACTGTATCGCTGGGGCGAACCGCCTCGCCGAGGCGTGCACCGGCCAGAGCGAGCAAACGATCAGCTGCCTCGTGGCCGAGACTGTCATTGACCAGCTTGAACTGGTCAAGATCCGCAACGAGCACGGCCAGCGGGCGCGACTGCCGGCGTCCGGATCTGGAGAGCGCCTGTGCCAGACGGTCCTGCAACAGCACCCGGTTGGGTAGACCGGTTAGTCGGTCGTGGGTCGCGTCGTAGCGGATGTTGTTCTCGTAGCGGCTACGTTCCATGGCACCGCTGATCACGTTGGCCGCCGACTCGTAGAAGTCGACATCGTGGGCGTCGAAGTCGTTGTCGGTGCGGCTGTGACCGGTGAGCGCCGCGACCGTCTGGCCGTTGACGCGGATGGGGACACCGAGGCCGCTGCCCACCAAGGCGCCTGACTCCCCAGGCAGAGTGAAGCGCGAATCTCTGCTGAAATCGTCCACTGTCACCGGTTCTCCGCGCAGCAGCACCTCGTCGGTCAGCGGAACTGCTGCGCGGGCGATCACGTCACCACGGGCGACGCGGACATGGTCCCCGGCCACCGCGCGGACCAGGACCGACTCGCCACCTCCGAGGAGCTCGTACAGGGCCACCTGGCGCATTCCGAAGGCTGCCAGTGACGTCACCGCGGCGTCGAACACAGCAGCGGTGTCCGCCCGGCCCAGGGCCATGAAGCCCAGCTTCGACACTATGGATTGCTGTTGCGCGCGCGTCGCGCTGAGATGCATCGCCTCGAGACGGTTCCGGTCAAGGTTGAGCGAATCCAGGGCGAATGCGATGTCACGCACCAACCCGATGAGCAGCTGCTCTTCCTCGTCACTCACCGATGCGCACGGCGTCGTGGGGCAGAGAGCGAGCACACCCGCGGGACCCGCCCGCGGCACCAGGGGGAAGAGCAGGACCTCATGGGAAGAGCCGCCGTTGCGCACGGCGTCGACCATGGCAGAGGTCATCGCGGCTGCCGCTGTCTGGTGTGCCGGCGCGTGACATGCCGTCTGGACACGGACGTCGCCGGTGGGGGACGAAGCGATCGTAAAGGCCGCAGCTGCGAATTCACCGGTGTCGACGAGTATCCGGCAGATCTCCGTCAGGAGCTGCATAGCATCGGTGGCGCGCACCAGCGCGTTGCCAGTCTCACTGAGCACGGCGTGCATGCGGTTGAGCGCCAGCAGTCGGCTCTCGGCGGCGAGACGCCCGGTGATATCGCGGGAGACCGTCACCAGCCCGCCGATGGCCGGCTCATCGAGCCGGTTGACGACGGACTTCTCGACATCCATCCATCTGCCGTCGCGGTGACGGACTCTGTACCGCTGGTTGACGACCGAGTGCGAACGGTCCGCGAGAACAGCCTCGAAGGCAAGCCTGGTGGTGGCGACGTCATCCGGGTGGACGATCTCCCACCCGGCCACCCCGACGATCTCCTCAGGGGCGTACCCCGAGAGGCGTTCGATGTTTGGACTGATGTACAGCACCAACCCGTCGGCATCGATGATGCTGGTGACGTCCCCGGTGTTCTCGATCAGCGCCTGGAATCGGCGGGACGCGGCCAGCTGGTCGGTGATGTCAGTGGCGACGAAGGCGACCGCGCCGGGTCCGGCGACGGGATCAGGAAGGGCAACCGCGGCTGTGTCGTAAGTTCGTCCGTCGAGCTCGACGACCTGTCGGCCGGCGCCGGACCCACGCACCTCGCCGACCATCGTGTGGATCGACCGAGTGGGCGTGTTGCCCATCGTCAGGACAACGCGATCGTCCGGCCCGACAACTGTCAGCGAGGTTCGACAGTTGGCGATCACCGCCTCGAGGACCGCGGTGGATGCCTGGCGCTCCTGGGTCACGTCCACTGCGAGACCCACGAACGCCGTGACGGTGCCGCTCTCGTCGAGCAAGGGCGACGCGACGGCGTGCAGCGTGAGCTCGCCGCCGTCGGGCCGGCGGATGCGGTATTCGCCCTCCCACGGCTCCCCGCGGCGGAGCTGTTCCATGATCACCTCCGGCGTGGTGGCGCTGTCTGAGGGGACAACGAGCGGGCCAACCGGGAGGCCGAGCGCCTCTTCGGCCGACCAGCCGTACACCTTCTCTGCCTGGGCATTCCAGACAGAGACAACGCCTTCGAGGTCGGTCGCAATCACGGCGATCGGCAGCGATCCGAGCAGCGGCGACAGGCTGAACAGAGCAGGCGGAAGTCTCGTGCCGGCTCCAGACGGCCCAGCAGCTCCCTGTCGATGAACTCCGAACACCGCCGATCACCTCTGCCGATGCGAGGCGCACTGACTCGGGTTGAGGGCTGTTCTCATGCCCCGTAG
>CATPBU010000221.1 GCA_955652455.1 Candidatus Dormiibacterota bacterium | reverse complement strand
TCCCCTGGCCACCCGGCCGCGAGACTGAGTTAGGCGGCTTTGCAGTTCTTGCTGTGCTTGAGAATCCGCTCGCGTTTGGGCTCACCGGGCCTGCGCTGGTGCCGGAAGGCGATCTCCACACTGATCTCGTTCTGGCGCATCAGGTTGTGGCAGATCGGACAGCGCTGCGAGGTGATGATGTCCTTCTGGGAGTTGACTCCCTTGGACTCCTTGATGGTGTTGGCCATGGGGGCTCCACGAGAAAGATGACGGCGGCGAAGTCCGATTGTACCGCCGAGCGGGTAGCATTCCGACCCGATGCATCACCGCGGTTTCCGCCTGCCTCTGGTCGCCCTCGGCGTGGTCACCTGCCTCGCCGCGTGCGGCG
This sequence comes from Candidatus Dormiibacterota bacterium, assembly GCA_955652455.1. The sequence goes on along the minus strand of CATPBU010000221.1, from coordinate 8,264 downwards.
GCGACGAGCTCCCAACGCCGGTCCCGGCGACCTCGTCGGGAGGAGCCGCGACCGGGGCGGCAACATGCGTCTCGGCGCCGAGCGCACCGGCGGTGCCGGACAAGTTCTCCGACTCGGTCGCGCTGGCGACGCTTCCCGACGGCCTCCAGTACGGCGATTTCGCGGTTGGACCCGGGACCACGCCGACCCACGGGGCGAACATCACTGTGCAATACACGGGGTGGCTGACCGACGGCACGATGTTCGACAGCTCACGCAAGTCGGGGCGTACACCCTTCGCTTTTGCGATCGGTACCAATGCGGTGATCAAGGGCTGGGACGAGGGGATCCTCACCATGCACGTCGGCGGCAAGCGGCGGCTGGTCATCCCGCCGTCGCTCGGCTACGGCTCCCAGGCCAACGGGCCGATCTCGGCCAACTCGACACTCGTTTTCGACGTCACGCTGCTCGCGATCGGCTGCCCGGCCCCGACCTGAGCCAGCCCGAGGTCAGCCGCGCCGGTTGCGCCCGATCAGCGTGTAGGTCGCCAAGCCGAGCACGCACACCAAGAGCAGCAGGCCGGCGGGCAGGCCGATGACGTATGGGAGGTCGGGCGCCGGGGTCAGAAGCATCGACTGTCGAGCATAGGGCGACCCACCGGCGTCGTGAAGCCCCGGCGGTATCTCCGCCCTTGGCGCATTGGCGGCACAGCTGGACCCAGCCGGGATCATGAACCCGGGCAAGCTGATCCCGGACACAGCGACGCGACGGCGCGATACCAGGCGGGGGCGGCAGTAATCCACAAGACGACCGAACCTGGTACCCCGTATCGGATTCGAACCGATGATCTCCGCCTTGAGAGGGCGGTGTCCTGGGCCACTAGACGAACGGGGCGGGCGTCGCAGTATACGAGCCCGCCTGGCGACGGCCCGTCAGCTACATGCGGTCCGGGGCTGACATTCCCATCAGCCGCAGGGTGCGGGCGAGTGTGACCTGCACCGCGGCCGCGAGGTGCAGTCGCGCTGCGCTCAACGCAGGTTGCGCGGCGTCGACGATGCGATGGTCGTGGTAGTAGCGATGCCAGGCGGCGGCGACCGCCTGCGCGTAGAACGTCAGCCGATGTGGCTCGAGGTCGCGCGCAACCGAACTCACCACCTCGGGCAGCTCGAGGAGCAGCTGCACCAGTGACGATTCGTCGGCGCCCAGCAGCGAGAGGTCGGGCTGCGCAGCCTCGACACCGTCGGCCGCGGCCTGGCGGAACACACCGGCGCAGCGCGCATGCGCCATCTGCACGTAGAACACCGGGTTTTCATTGCCGGCCTTGACCGCGAGGTCGAGGTCGAAATCGATCGTCGAACCGGTGGAACGGCTGATCAGGAAGAAACGGATGGCGTCGCCTCCCACCTGTTCGAGAATCTCGTCAAGGGTGACGTAATTGCCGTCGGCCTTCTTCATCTTGGCGCCCGCCACGGTGACCAGCTGGGTGACCACGATGCTGAGTCGCGAGTCGTCGAGACCGAGCGCTCGCAGCGCGGCGAACATGCGCGGCAGATGGCCCATGTGGTCGGCACCGACCACGTCGACCGCTCGGTCGAAACCGCGTTTCTCCAGCTTGTCGAGGTGGTAGGCGATGTCGGTCATGAAGTACGTCGGCATGCCGTTGGAACGGATCAGGACGTCGTCCTTCTCGAGGCCCAGCTTGGTCGCCTCGAACCAGACGGCTCCGTCGCGATCGGTGACGAATCCCAGGGTTCGGAGCCGCTCGAGCATGACGTCGACAGCACCGGAGTCGAAGAGCGATTGTTCTGAGAACCAGCGGTCGAAATGGATGCCGAGACGCTCTGTGTCCTGGCGGATCTCGGCGAGCTGCGCGGCAATCCCGTGCGCGCCGACGCGCTCGCTGCTTTCGTTGACCAGGCCGTCAGCGTGCTCGGCGTGGAGGAGCTGCGCGGCGTGCTCGGCGGCCGGATACGGCTCGGCAGGAGGTGGCTCCTCGACGCCGCACAGACGGCGGTAGTACCACGCGCAGCTCTCGTAGAACGTGCGCATGCGGCTGCCGGAGTCGTTGACGTAGTACTCGCGCTCGACGCGGTGACCGGCCGCCGCGAGCACGTTGGCGAGCGCGTCGCCGACCGCCGCCCCGCGGGTCGCGCCCAGCGTGACCGGGCCGCTCGGGTTGGCGCTGACGAACTCCACCTGCACCGAGGTGCCGGCGCCGATCGACACGTCGCCCCAATGTTCACCGGCGGCGATGACGTCGGCAAGCCGGCCCGCCACCCAGCCAGTGTCGAGGCGCAGGTTGATGAATCCCGGCCCGGCGACGTCGGCCGAGGCGATCATGTCCGCGGCGTCGAGATGCGCGACGATCAGCTCGGCGATGCGTCGTGGCGGCAGCCCGGCCGCCTTGGCGAGACGGAGGGCCAGGTTGGTGGCGATGTCGCCGTGGCTCGGGTCGCTCGGCGTCTCAACGATGATCTCGGGTCGCTCGGATGGGGCAGGGATCGCTCCGGCGGCGACCGCCTTGTCGAGGGCGGCCGCGAGCACCATCGCGGCGGCGTCGGCGACCGTCGTGGCCTCGGTCACAAATACCTCCATGCCACCCTCACAGCTGGCGACAGTGTAGGGAGCGCCGAGTCCTCGACCACGAAGAGCATGGCAAGCACCACACAGGCGACAATGCGCCGCCGTGGAACTCCGCCACTGCGTGATCCCCGCCGCCGGCCTGGGGACACGCTTTCTCCCCGCCACCAAGGCACTCCCGAAGGAGCTGCTTCCCGTGCTCGATCGTCCCGTCATCCAGTGGGGCGTCGAGGAGGCGGTCGACGCGGGCGCGCGCGAGATGGTGATTGTCATCAGCGACGGCAAGGAGCTGATCCAGCAGCATTTCACCGTCCAGCCCGAGCTCGAGCAGTTCCTCGAGGCACGCGGCAAGCTCGAAGAGCTGCAGTCGGTGCGCGACAGCGACCACCTCGCCGACTTCACCTGGGTTCGTCAGGACGAGCCGCTTGGCCTCGGCCACGCGGTGCTCTGCGCGGCGGAGGCGGTTGGCGATCACCCGTTCATGTGCATGCTCCCCGACGACCTGTCGCATGGACCGGTGCCGGTTCTCCGCCAGCTCGCTGACGCGTACCGGCAATACCGCACTCCCATACTGGCCCTGATGCGCGTCGCGCGAGAGCAGATCTCCCGGTACGGGTGCGCGACGGTGGCGGAGTCGCAGGGACGGGTGCACCGGGTCACCGCGGTGGTCGAGAAGCCCGCGCCGGACGAGGCGGCCAGCGATCTCGCCATCATGGGCCGCTACGTGCTCACCCCGAACATCTTCGAGGCGCTCCGCGTCACCAAGCCCGGCGCCGGCGGGGAGATCCAGCTCACCGACGGCATCGCCACGCTCATCGATGGCGGCGCGGTGCACGGGGTGGAGTTCTCCGGCGAGCTGCTCGACGTCGGCACGCCGGCCGGATGGCTGGCCACCAACGCACGGCTGGCCATGGACCGACCCGCTCTGGCCGCTGCGCTGCGCGACGCGCTCTCCGTGGTGCCTGCGTGAGCCTGTTCCGGCGCGAATGGGGTGCGATCACCTTCGTGCTCACGGTGCTCGTCGGTGCGGTGGCCGTGGCCCTGTCGCTGGCGATCACCGGCTCGCACTCGCCGCCGGTGCCCTCGCTGGCGCCGTGCCCTTCCTACACGCCGTACGTGGTCACAGCCACCCCGGCGCCGGCGAAAGCGACCGCGACGGCGAAGGCCTCAGGCAGCGCAACCCCGAGCCCTTCCGCGACGGCGCTTGTTCCGACGCCGATGCCGACAGCGTTCAACCCGGCGCTGGCCAACTGCCCGACGGCGCCGGTCCGGCCACCGGCGACGCCGACCTCGTCGATGTCACCAGGTGCGTCCACGACGCCGACGGCGACACCGGTGCCCATCCCTGCAGCCACGGCGACTCCGCCGCCGTTCGGAACGCCGCTGGGGACGCCGACCCCAACCCACTGACCACGCCCGGACTTCAGGCCGCGAGCAGGAGGGTGCCGTTCTCCGCGCTGATCGCGGTGCGCTGCAGCTCCAGGTCGACGACCGGCCCGTGGCCCACGTCGACCACCACCACGATCCGGTCAGCGAGCCGGAGGCCGCCGAGGCGGACGCAATCGCGCAAGAAGGTGAATGCCAGGGGGCGGACCAGGTTCCAGATGTACTGCCGCCCCGCCTGGGCGTCAGCGGCGAGCTCACGGAGGCTCTGGTCGCGGAAAGCGAGCACGCAGACCTCGTCGGTGAGCTGCACAGGAGCGGTCCAGCTGTAGGCCTCGTCGTCACCGGTCACGGTGATCAGCGAGTCCTTGGCCGTGAACAGACTGAGGCGCTCGACGAGCCGGCGCATCGGCAATGACGGGCCCTCGACGATGAACGGAACGTCGCGGAGGCGCTCGTTCCACGCCTGGCTGGGATAGCGCGCGCTGAAACCGACGTCATCGACCCCGCTGAACGGCGAGGGCACCTTGATGACAAGCTCATCCATGCTCGCCATCCTCCTCCGTCCCCGCGGCAACGCGCGGCCCCGTCATCGGTGCGAAACACACCGTTTTCATCGGACCATCTCGGCGTTGCTGACCATGCGGTTGCCTTTGCAATCTACCACAGCTGTTGCACAGCCGAAGCGAGTGCTCCATTAGAGTCGCTGACCGATGCCTCTGTCCGGAGTGCGTGTCCTCGACCTCAGCCGACTGCTCCCGGGACCGTTTGCCACCATGATCCTGGCCGGCCTGGGCGCGGAGGTGGTCAAGGTGGAGGACCTCGACGGCGGCGACTACATGCGCTGGATGCCACCGCTGCGGGACGGGACATCGGTGATGTTCACCACGCTGAACCGCGACAAGCGCTCGCTTCGCCTCGACCTCAAGTCAACGCGAGGTCGCCAGCTCTTCCTGGAGCTGGTGGCGCGCTTCGATGTCGTGCTCGAGAGCTTCCGCCCCGGAGTGCTCGACCGGGTGGGACTGAGCCCGGCAGCGCTGCACGAGCGCAACCCGCGCCTGGTGATCTGCAGCATCTCAGGCTTTGGCCAGGATGGCCCAGATCGGCTGCTCGTCGGGCATGACCTCAACTACCTGGCCCGGGCTGGTGCGCTGGGAATCACCGGGAGCGCCGACGGGCGGCCGGTCGTCCCCGGCGTGCAGATCGCCGACATCGGCGGCGGCTCACTCGGCGCTGTCGCCGCCATCCTCGCCGCGCTCCGGCTGCGCGACCGCACCGGCGTGGGCAGCCACTGCGATGTGTCGATGGTCGACGGCGTGCTCAGCTGGATGGCGCCGCACATCGCGGCCTCACTTGGCGGCGGCTCGTTCGGTGCGGCGCGGATGCTGCTCAACGGCGGCCACCCCTGTTATCGGGTCTATCGCTGCGCCGACGGCTGGATGAGCGTCGCCGCGTTGGAGCCGAAATTCTGGACGCGTCTCTGCGAGCTGCTCGGCGTCGACGACGTCGCCGGCGACGCGTTCGCCACCGGCGACGAGGCGGAACGCGTCGCCGGCCGACTCGAGAGCGCGCTGCTCACGGGCACGCGCTCGCACTGGCGCGACCACTTCGCCGGTCATGACGTCTGCTGCGAGCCCGTGCTCGACGTCGACCAGGTTCTCGGCGACGCCCAGGTGCGCCATCGGGCCGACGACGTCGACGGACAGCTCGCGTGGTTCCCGTTCCACGTCGGCGAGCACGGCCACGCCCCGGCGGGACACGCTCCCGGGTACGGCGCCGACAGCCGCATCGTGCTCGCCGAGGTCGGCGTCGATGACAGCGAGTTCGAGCGGCTGGTCGCGGAGCGGGTGACGGCGTGAAGGTGCGGCCGGCGGCGCGCCCGACGCGACGCAGTGCCCGCACCCGCGAGCGGATCATCGAAGCGGCCACCGAGGTGTTCGCACGCCGTGGGGTGCACGGCACCCGTGTGGCAGACATCGCCGAGCGCGCCGGCATCGCCTATGGGCTCGTCTATCACCACTTCCGCAACAAGGAGGAGATCCTCAGCGCAATCTTCGCCGAGCGCTGGGCGCAGTATGTGGCCTACCTCGAGGAGCTGGGACGCACTCCCGCCCCATTCCGCCAGCGGATGCGCCGTCTCATTCACTTCTGGGTGGAAACCTATCGCCAGGACAACGACCTGATGACGGTGATGATCAACGAGATCACCCGGTCGTACGAGTTCCTCGAGTCGCACGACATCACCGCGGTGCTGGTGGCGTTCGATCTCATCGAGCGGATCATCGCCGAGGGTCGCGCCAACGGTGAGGTGCGCGCCGATCTCGACGCCAAGCTGGCCACGTATGCGGTGCTCGGCGTCGCCGAGATGGTGCTCACCGGGTACGTGATCGGCACCCTGCCGCGCGACGATGCGCAGGCCTACACGCGCGACGAGGAACAGCTGCTGTCGCTGCTCATCGACGGCATGTGTGTGCCCGGCTGAGCGGCGCGGAGTCAACCGCCGTGGTGGTCCAAGACGACGTCGTCCCACCAGGCGTCGACCTGCCCTGCGGTGGCGTCCAGCGAACCGCTGTTGTCGATGACCCAGGTGGCGCGCGCGCGCTTCTCCTCAATGGGCAGCTGAGCGTCGAGCCGCTGTTGCGCGGCCGCGGCATCCCAGCCGTTGCGCTGACGCATGCGCAGCAACTGCACCGCACGCGGTGCGTAGACGAGCAGCGTCTCCGGGAATGCAGCATCGCGACCGCGCTCGAACAGCAGCGGGATCTCGGCCACCGCCAGTGGCGCTGACGACGCCAGCGCGGCGTTGATGCGCGCTTGCATGAACGCTCCGATCTTCGGATGGGTGATCGCCTCGAGGTCGGCCCGGGCTGCAGGGTCGGCGAAGACGATGGCGGCGAGCGCGGCGCGATCCAATTCTCCGTCGTCGCCGACGATGCCGTGTCCGAAACGTGCCACCACCTCGTCATAGCCTGCCCGGCCCGGGGCGATCACCTCGCGGGCGAGCACGTCGGCGTCGACGACCACCGCGCCGCGCGCCGCCAGCATTGCGGCCACCGTCGACTTGCCCGTGGCGATACCGCCGGTGAGGCCGATGACCCGCATCGACGCACCGTACACGTCCCGATGGCCGCTGCGGCGCAGCAAATGTCCCCTGTTAGAGTTGGCCCGATGCGTCGCCTTTCTTTCCTGCTGCTCGCCGCCATCGCACTGCTCAGCGCGTGTGGTGGTGACTCAACCCCGACGGGGATCACCGTCAACTTCGTCGGCAACAGCACCTGCGACACCAACGGGCAGACACCATACTCGCCGTCGCCGCCGAACACCAATGCCGCCCCCGTGGGCCAGCCCATCGCCGAGATGCCTCATTACCACGTCGTCCAGGGCACCGCGGTGACGTACCTGCACAACCCGCCGACCAGCGGCTGCCACTACAGCCTGGGCGTCGGCCTGGCGCCGATCTCGCCCGGCGTATACCCTCCGTCGGCGCTTCCCAAGTTGACCGCCGAGTACTGGCTGCACAACCTCGAGCACGGCTACGTCGTGGTCACCTACAACTGCCCGTCCGGTTGCGACGCCGACGTGCAGACCCTCAATACCTGGTACCACCAACTTCCCCCTGACCCGGCTGGCAACGTCGCCTACGCCAAGGTCATCGTCGTCCCGTACGCGGCGCAGAAGGAGAAGTGGGATGTCGTGTCCTGGGACTGGTTCGATCCCATCGGCTCCACGCTGAACATGACCGAGATCCAGAAGTTCTACGCCAACCACGTCAACCAGGCACCCGAGCTCGGGCAGCCCTGAGCCGCGCCACGGCCCGCCGGCCGGCCACTTCTATACTCACCGCGATGCCCGCAGCCAAGCGCCGCCGCGCCCCCGCCCGCGTCAAGCCGGCACCCGCAGCGCCGCCGCGCCAAGCCGTCTCCGCCACGCAAGCGGAGCGCGGACAGGTCTCCTGGCGCTCGTGCGTGGTCGGGCTGATCGCCGGCGAGGTGACGCTGTTCGTGCTCAGCAACCTCGGGCTCGGGGTGGCCAATGCCGCGTTCGGTAACGCCGGCTTCCAGACGGCCGATGGCGGCATCGTGGGCGTGTCGACATTCCTGGCGGTGCTGCTCGGCGGCTACGTCGCGGCACGCCTGGCCGGCCGCTTCGGGCTCTACCAGGGGGTGGTCGTCGGGGCCGGGTTCATCGTGGTGGGGGCGCTGTTCCAATTCGCCCAGGAGGCGTCGATCGTCCACAGTTCGCTGGCCAGCGGCACGCATACTCTGGTCGATCTCGGGCCCATGAGCATGGGCAACCTGCTCACCGGCGACATGCTGGCGCTG
>CATPBU010000220.1 GCA_955652455.1 Candidatus Dormiibacterota bacterium | reverse complement strand
GTACTGCCAGGGCATTGCCAAGAAGGCCACCACGTGCCCGGCTACGGCGCAGTTCGTGACGCACCCCTCGACGACTCCACTCGCGGGCGTCTGGGCGGACGAGACCGCGGCGGCGCCACTGCAAGCCACCAATAAGCAGCTGGGCCAGGAGGCCGACAACGCCGCCGTCCACTTTGGCAACACGCCAACAACGAACGCATCAGTTCAATACGTCATCGTCAGCCCGACCGGGACCCATCCCGGCGGATTCCCCACCGCGGGCTTCTGCGCGTGGCACGACTTCACCGGCGCCAAGGACATCGCGGCGCTCACGACAGCAGGCAACATCGCCTTCACCAACCTGCCGTACCAGAATGACGCCGGTACCAATTGCGGGCAGGGCTTCGTCAACACCCCCGGCACGCTCGACGGCTGGAGCATTGTCGAAGGCCATGAATACGCGGAAACCATCACCGACTTCTGGCCGCAGGCACCGATCGGAGCCACCAACCTGTCGTCTGGCGGCTGGTTCGAGCCGAAGAGGGGCGAGAACGGCGACAAGTGCGCGTGGATCAAGCCCGGCACACCAGGCGGCGCCGCGAACATCACCACGTCGTCGCCGGGGACCTTCGCAGTCCAGTCGCTGTGGAGCAACCACACGCGCAGCTGCGTAATCACCTACCCGTAACCCAGAGCGACGGGCACAACAACGCGGGGGCAGCTGTTGCCCCCGCGTTGCCTGGGAAGGGGGGCTAGTTCTTGAAGTTCCCGTGCGGACCCGGCACACCGGCCGCGTCAGCGTGGCCGTCGGCCGCGTCGGCCTCGGTGCTCGGTGCCTCGGGAGCCTCAGCGGCCGTGCCCGCGGTGGTCGTGCCCGCGGCGGTCGTGGTGTCGGGCCCGGTCTGGTCGCCCTGCTGCAGGGTGTCTGTGTCGGGCGCCGTGGTGCTCTCAGAGCTCGCCGCCCGCGGTGCCTGGGCGGCCGTCTTGGCAGCCGCCAGCTGGTGCGTGGCCTGGCCTGCCGCCGCCGGTGCGGCGCTGACATTCGCGCTGCCGGCTCCGCCCATGGCAAGGTAACCGGCGAGGCCGCCCGCCGTGAGCAGCCCTGCTCCGCCCGCAAGAACCACGCGCCGCCGGATGGTCCGTCGGTTTGTGTCGTCGGGTGTCATCTTTAATCCTCCTGGAGGTCGTCCAGGCCGCTCCACGGTTGGGGCGCCGTGCAGGCCGGTTGGTGAGCACCTTCGCACCCCACCCTGAACCCAACCTGAACTATTGGCAGACCGTTTCATTTCGCGAGAATCCCGCTCGGCAGGCCCCGTTCATCTGCCATTCATGTGCGTCGGGCACAGTACGGGCGTGCGTGTGCTTCTCGTCGAGGATGATGCCCGCCTCGCCCGCACCATCAAGCGCGGTCTCACCGAGGCGGGCATCGGTGTCGACATCGGCCCCGACGGGCCCACCGGGCTGGCCGCGGCCCGTGCGACTCCGTTCGACGTTGTCGTCCTCGACGGCATGCTGCCGGGGATGGACGGGTTCGACGTTTGCCGCGAGCTGCGCCGCGTCAGCATCAAGGTCCCGATCCTGATGCTCACCGGCCGCGACTCGATCGACGACCGCATCAAGGGTCTCTCCGCCGGCGCCGACGACTACGTGGTCAAGCCCTTCGCGTTCGCCGAGCTGCTCGCCCGCATCCGCGCCCTCACTCGCCGCCACCTCGACAATCGCTCGGCGGTACTCAAGGCCGGCACGGTGCGGCTCGACACCGACGCGCGCCAGGTCAGCGTCGGTGACCGGGTCCTCGAGTTCACTGCCAAAGAGGTGTCGATCCTCGAGTACTTCCTCCATCACCCCAACCGCGTGCTCACCCGCGACCAGATCGTCGAACACGTGTGGAACTACGACTTCAACAGCGAGTCCAACCTGGTCGAGGTGTACATCGCCCGGGTGCGGCGCAAGCTGGCGGCGTGCGGCGTCGACAACCTGATCCAGACCGTGCGGGGGACGGGCGGCTACCGGCTCGTCCGTCCAGTGTCCTGAGACGCCGGCTGCGGGGAACCCGCGCCCGGCTCACCCTCACCTACGCGGTCGTGTTCGCCATCGTCGCCGGCATCGCGGCGATCGGGTTCTCGGTCTACTTCGCGCAGCTGGAGACAGGCGCGATCGACGACAGCCTGACCGCGCAGGCCCAGGCGCTTGCCGCCGGTGTCGACAACAGCAACGGGCACGTCGTCTTCCAAGGGGGTGACGCGCTGCCCGGGTTGACCCCGCAGGGAATCGCGGTCGACGCACTGCTCGTCGACGGCAGCACCATTCTCGACCGCTCCGGCCAGGCACCGCCGCCGGCGGCGGTCGCCTCGCTCGTCCAGTCGGCACTGCGCACCCCTGACCCGGTGTACTCGTCGCTCTCCATCGGTGGGGTGCAGCAGCGAGTGCGCGCCCAGCGGCTCGGCGTCAACAACGCACCCAATGTTGTGCTGGTCGTCAGCCGCTCGACCGCCGAGGAGCAGAGCACGATCACGCGCACCGAGCTGCTGCTGCTTGCCATCGTGGTGGCGCTCACCGCAGTCGCGTCCATGCTCGGCTATCTCGTAGCCGGTCGCGTCCTGCGCCCGGTGCGAGTGATCGCAGCCACCGCCCGTGAGATCAGCGAGCGCGATCTCCACCGCCGCATCGAGCTGTCGCTGCCGCCAGACGAGCTCGGGGAATTGGCAGCCACGTTCAACGAGATGCTCAACCGGCTCGAGGCGTCCTTCACGTCGCTGCAGCGGTTCACCGCGGACGCGGCCCACGAGCTGCGCGCCCCATTGGCGGTGATGCTCGCCGACGTGCAGGTGAGCCTCCGCCAGGCCCGCACCCCGGAGGAGTACCGGCAAACGTTGGGGACCGTCAGCGGGGAGATTGACCGCCTCAGCCGGCTGGCCGACCACCTGCTCGTGCTCGCCCGCGCCGACGTCGGCGCGCTGGGTGCGCTGCGCGAGCCCGTCGCCCTGCCCGACTTCCTCGAGGAGCGGGTGGCGCGGTGGCGTCCGTTGATCGCTGAGCGAGGGCTCACCGTCGCCACCGATCTTCCCGACTCCGGCGTGCTGCCCGCGGACGCCGAGCTGTTGCGCCGTCTGGTCGACAACCTGCTCGACAACGCCGTCAAGCACACCCCGCGTGGGGGGACGATTTCAGTTCTTGCAGCGCGCGATGGGGATTGCTGGCGCATCGAGGTCGCCGACACCGGTCCGGGCATCCCTGAGTCGCTACGCGCCCATGTCTTCGAGCGATTCACGCGCGGGGACCCGGCGCGCGGACGCGACAGTGGTGGCGCTGGGCTGGGGCTGGCACTCGCCGCCGCGGTGGCCCACGCCAATGGCGGCAGCATCGCGCTCGGCGACGGGCCGGGTGCGCGGCTGATCGTGCGTCTCCCGGCGGAGGACGGCGGGCGGGGTGTGCCGCGTGCTGAGTGACCGTTGCGCGTGGCTGGGGATGCTTGCGTGACCCCAACTCGGGACTGCCCACGTCCACCGCGGCCTTCAGTTGCTTACCCGCTACTTGGCGTCGCGTGGTGGTTCTGGGCGGCGACGGCGACTATCCTCACCTTTAGATCGGGGCTTGGCGGGACGGGGCCGCGGCAGCGCTGCGACGACGCTGGCCGCGGTCACCCGCCCGCCGTGCCACTTATTTCACGGTGATCTTCTGCGTGGTGATGGGCCCAGCGCCCTGGCCGGGGAAGGCGGATCCGACGCCACTGAACATCACAAGGGTCACTGTGTACG
>CATPBU010000219.1 GCA_955652455.1 Candidatus Dormiibacterota bacterium | reverse complement strand
GCTCGGCGCCGCGGCTGCTCGAGCTGATCAGGTCGCATCGCTCCACCATCGTCTTCGTTAACTCGCGACGGCTGGCGGAGCGCCTCAGCGGTCAGCTCAACGACCTCGCCGGCGAGGACCTGGTCCGGCCCCACCACGGGTCGATCGCTCGCGAGCAGCGCACCGTGGTCGAGGAGATGCTCAAGGAGGGCAGGCTGCCCGCGATCATTGCCACCTCCTCGCTCGAGCTCGGCATCGACATGGGAGCGGTCGACCTGGTGGTACAGGTGGGCTCGCCGCTGACGGTCGCCGCCGGCCTGCAGCGCATCGGCCGCGCCGGCCACAGCGTCGGCCAGGTCTCGGAGGGAACAATCTTCCCCACCCACCGTGGCGACCTGGTCGAGGCAGCGGCCATCGCCGAACGCATGCTCGACGGCGCCATCGAGGAGACGAGGGTGCCGCGCAACCCGCTCGACGTACTTGCCCAGCAGATCGTGGCGATGGCGGCGCTCGACACCTGGGACGTCGCCGACCTGCGCCGCGCGGTGACGCGCGCCTATCCGTTCGCCGACCTCGGGGAGCGCGCCTTCCACGAAACCCTCGACATGCTCGACGGCCGCTACCCGTCAGAGGAGTTCGGCGAGCTGCGCGCCCGCATCGTGTGGGATCGTGTCGCATCGACCGTCCGCGGCCGCGCCGGTGCACAGAGCCTGGCGGTGATCAGCGGCGGAACCATCCCCGATCGCGGCCTCTACAGCGTCAACATCTTCGAGGACGGGCGCCGTGTCGGCGAGCTCGACGAGGAGATGGTGTACGAGCTCCGGCCCGGCGAGACGTTCATCCTCGGAGCGACCACGTGGCGGTGTGTGGACATCACTCCGCAACAGGTGCTTGTGCTTCCCGCGCCGGGCGAGCCCGGCAAGATCGCGTTCTGGCACGGCGACTCGGTCGGACGTCCGTACGAGGTCGGTGCTGCCGTCGGCGCCATGGTGCGCGAGCTCGGCGCACTCTCCGACGGCGAGGCGCTGGACCGTCTGCGCGGGCGGGCCGGCCTCGACGAGCGGGCCGCGCGCAATCTCGTCGACCACCTCGCCGATCAGGCGGCGGCCACCGGGGTGATGCCCGACGACCGCACCATCGTCGTCGAGCGATTCCGCGACCAGCTCGGCGACTGGCGACTGTGTGTCCTGACCCCTTTCGGCGCACGTGTGCATGCCCCGTGGTCGTTGGTGGCCGCGCAGCGGCTGCGCGACGAGGTCGGCTCCGACGTGCAGGCGATTCACAGCGACGACGGCTTTGCTCTGCGCATCGCCGACATCGACCGCATGCCGGACGCTGCTACGCTCTTCATGGACCCCGACGACATCGTCGCTGCCGTCACGGAGCAGCTCGACGGCAGTTCTCTGTTCGCGTCACGCTTCCGTGAGAACGCTGCGCGCGCGCTGCTGCTGCCACGCCGCCGAGCCGGGCAGCGCACGCCGTTGTGGCAGCAGCGCCAGCGCAGCGCAGGCCTGCTCCAGGTGGTCTCGCGTCATCCGTCCTTCCCCATCCTCGTTGAAACCTATCGCGAATGCCTCCGCGATGTCTTCGACCTCGAGGCCCTGGCGGGGATCATGCGTGCGGTGCGTGCGCGTCAGATCCGTGTCGTCGAGGCGGAGACCGCCCAGCCGTCACCGGTGGCGAGCTCCCTTCTCTTCGAGTACGTCGCGCAGTACATGTATGACGGGGACGCACCGGTTGCAGAACGTCGCGCCGCCGCGCTCAGCCTGGATCGTGACCTTCTTGCCGAGCTGCTCGGCAGCGACGACCTGCGCGAACTGCTCGACGCCGACGCGATCGACGCCACCGAGCTGGAGCTGCAGCACCTCGACGGCTCATCGCGTCCTCGCGACGCCGACCGCGCGCTCGACATCCTGCGCACCGTCGGCGACCTCACCGCCGACGAAGCCACCGCCCGCGGCGTCACGCCGGAATGGGTCGATGAGCTTGTTGCCGCTCGGCGCGCACTCCCGGTACGGCTCGCTGGGGAGATGCGCGTCATCGCCGCCGACGATGCCGGTCGCTACCGTGACGCGCTCGGCGTCGCGCTCCCGCCAGGGCTGGCCGCGGCGCACGTTGCGGCGACACCCGACGCGCTCGCCGCGCTGATCCGCAGGTATGCGCGCACCCATGTCCCGTTCGTAGCCGGCGAAGTGGCGGCGCGCTGGGCCATCCCGGTGGGAAACGTGGTCGCGGCGCTGAGCACCCTTGTCGGTGCCGGTGACCTCATCGCCGGGCACTTCCGTCCGGGCGGTGGCGATCGCGAGTACTGCCATCCCGAGGTGCTGCAACGACTCAGGCGCCGCTCACTCGCGGCTCTTCGCCGCGAGGTGGAAGCCGTCCCCGGCGACACCTTCGCGCGATTCCTCCTCGCGTGGCAGGGCATCGGGTCGAACGCACGTGGCCTCGAACGTCTCCTCGAGGTGATCACCCAGCTCCAGGGACTGCCGGTAGCTCTCTCCGTGCTCGAGCGCGACGTGCTGCCGGCACGAATGGGCTACGACGGCCGGCTCCTCGACGAGCTCATCACCGCCGGCGAGGTGGTGTGGCAGGGGAGGGGCGCAATCGGCCGCGATGACGGACGCATCGCGCTCTTCCTGCGCGGCGACGCCCCGGCGCTGCTGGCCGCGCCCGCCGACCCCCCGCGCTCTGACCTGCACGATGCCATCCGCCAGCGGCTCGGCGGCGGCGGCGCGGCGTTCGTGCGCGACCTGCTTGACGCCTGTCCCGGTGTCCCGCTCGACGAGGTCGTCGACGCCGTGTACGACCTGGTCTGGTCGGGAGAGGTGTCCAACGACACGCTCCAGCCGCTGCGCTTCCTCGGCCCGGTGCGCCGTCACCCAAAGCGGCCGCTGATGCGCCTGGTTCCGCCTCGCGCCCAGGGCCGCTGGTCGCTGACCGGGGCCGGGACCGCGGCCGTTGGCGCCACCGAGCGGGGCATCGCCCTGGCCACCAGCCTGCTCCAGCGCCACGGCGTGCTCACTCGGGAGGCGGTGTCGGGCGAGGGCGTCAGCGGTGGGTTCGCGGCGCTGTACCCGGTTCTGCGCGCCCTGGAGGAGGCCGCGCGGATCAGGCGCGGCTATTTCGTCGAGGGATGCGGAGCCGCGCAGTTCGCCCTGCCCGGAGCGGTCGACGCCCTGCGCAGCCATCGGGCCGCGTCCCCGGCCGCCGCACTGCTCGGCGCCGTGGACCCCGCCAACCCCTTCGGCGCGGTGCTGCCGTGGCCGGCGCTGGCCGGCAGGGCGGCGCGCGCCGCCGGCGCCTACACCATCCTCCGCGGCGGCGAGCTGCGCTTCTTCGTCGAGCGCGGCGGCCGCTCGATGCTCTCCAGAGGTGAGCCCGACGACGCCGACATCGACCTGCTCACCGTGGTGGCGGCGCGAATGGGCCGGCTCCACCTGCATACCATCGACGGCGAACCGGCATCGGGCCACCCCCTCGCCACCATGCTGCGCTCTGCCGGCTTCGTCTCGAGCCCGCGAGGGCTGGTCCTCTACCCGCCGCGGCCGGGCGCGATGCACGCCAGGGCCGACGTTCGACGCTGACTGCAGCGGGCCGGTCTCAGGCCGCCGGGGTGACCCAGTGCGTGATCACCACCCACTGCAGCACCGCGGCGGCGATGACCAGCGAATGGAAGATCTCGTGGAAGCCGAACGTGTGCGGCCACGGATCAGGTCGCTGCCGCGCGTAGATGATCGCGCCGGCGATGTAGACGGCGCCACCGAGAGCGAGGAGGCCGACGCCGACGGGCCCGATGTTGCTCAATAGCCGGGGCATGATGACAACGCCGAAGCCGCCGATGGCGATGTAGGGTCCGACCTCGATCACGACGGGAGCGTCGATCCAGAAGAGGTTGAGCAGGCTGCCGAGGATGGCGCCGCCCCAGACCACGGCGAGGGTGGCCACGCTCATCCAGCCGGTGAGCGCGATGACGGCGATCGGGGTGAAGGTGCCGGCGACGAGCATGAAGATCGTGGCGTGGTCGAGGCGGCGGAGCCAGCGCCGCACCGACACCGACCAGTGGCCGCGGTGGTACAGGGCGCTGACGCCGAGGCAGGCGCTCAGGGTGGCGGCGTACACGGCCGTGGAGGTTCGCGCCATGCCGGCGGGCGCGTGCAGGATTGCCCACGCACCGGCGATCAGCGAGATCGGAAAGGCGAATTCGTGCAGGACGCCGCGCAGCCGTGGCTTGACGAAGGCGACGGCCGCGCGTGCCGCGTCGCCCGCCTCATCGACCGCAATCGCCAGCGGGGAGAGATTGTCCATGTTGACCACCTTACCCGTCGGGGGCGCTGCGGTCGGTGCTGTTCGATACCGAGTGACTTACGATCCGCCCTCGTGACCGCAGTCGAGATCACCGGCACGGCGCAGCGGCAGGCGTGGCGCGACGGTGTTCTGCCCGCGGTCGAGCTGGTGCGTCCGCAGCTCTGGTCGGTGCCGGTCCCCATCCCCGACAACCCGCTGCGCTACGTCATCGTCCACCTGCTCGAGCTCGATGACGGCGTGGCGGTCGTGGACACCGGCTGGAACACCGAGGTGGCGTGGACGGCGCTCGTCGATGGCCTGGCCGTGGCCGGGTACGCGGTCGGCGACGTGCGGGCCGCATTGATCACACACATTCACCCCGACCATTACGGTCTCGCCGGCCGGCTGCGCGAAGCCAGCGGCGCGTGGGTGGCCCTGCATCCCGCAGACGCTGCGCTGCTTCCCGGCCGCTACGGCGCCGGCGTCGACGCGGTCGTCGCCCAGATGCGCGGCCTGCTTGCCAGCTGCGGTGTCCCCGCCGACGTCCTCGCCGAGCTGAGCGAAGCGTCGATGGGCGTGCGCGAGTTCGTCAGCCAGGCGGAGCCAGACGTGCTCCTCGAGCATGGCAAGCCGCTCATGCTGCCCGGCTGGGACATCGTGCCGCTGCACACGCCGGGACACTCGCCCGGCCATGTCTGCTTCCTGGACCGCGACCGGCGGGTGTTGCTCAGCGGGGACCACGTGCTGCCGCGGATCAGTCCCAACATCTCCGTTCACGCGCAGCAACCGGGCAATCCCCTGGCCGACTTTCTCGACTCGCTGCGCGCCGTGCGCGACCTTGATGTCGACGAGGTGCTGCCGGCGCACGAGTGGCGTTTCGCGCCGCTCGCCGCGCGCGTCGATGAACTGCTTGACCATCACGCCAAGCGCCTTGACGTCGTGGAACAGGCGATCGCCGACCATCCGGGGGCGACGTGTTGGGAGACGACGCGCCGGCTGCCGTGGTCGCGGGCATGGGACCAGGTTCGCGGCCACATGCGTCGCGCCGCGGTGGGGGAGACGCTCGCGCACCTGGTGCTCCTCGAAGCCCGCGGAGCCATTCGCCGCGAGCCTGCGGAGCCGTGGCGATGGGTGCGCACCGACCATCGGTAGACTGCCGCGGGTGAGCGCCGCCACCGCCGCGACCGCCGAGGGTCGCCGGCTCGCTGACGCGGACAGCGGAGCGGTGCGGTGGCGGCGCTGGGGCCCGTATCTCAGCGAGCGCGCCTGGGGCACGGTCCGCGAGGACTACAGCGCCGACGGGGACGCCTGGAATTTCTTCCCGTACGAGCACTCGCGTTCTCGCGCGTATCGTTGGAACGAGGATGGGCTCGGCGGCATCTGCGACATCGACCAGCGCCTCTGTCTTGCGCTGGCGTTCTGGAACGGTGTGGACGCAACGCTGAAGGAGCGCGCCTTCGGGCTCAGCAACGCGCAGGGCAACCACGGCGAGGATGTCAAGGAGTACTGGTGGTTCCTCGACTCGACCCCGACGCACTCATGGATGCGCTGGCTTTACCACTACCCCCAGGTCGCCTTTCCCTATGACCAGCTTGTCGAGGAGAACGCTCGCCGCGACCGTCAGCAGCCGGAGTTCGAGCTGCTCGACACCGGCGTGTTCGACGACGACCGCTACTGGCAGATTACCGCGGAGTACGCCAAGGCGAGCGCCGAGGACATCGTGGTGCGCATCAGCGCACGCAACGCCGGACCGGATGCGGCGATGTTGCACGTTCTCCCCACCCTCTGGTTTCGCAACACATGGTCGTGGCAGGTCGGAGCACCGCGTCCGCGGATCCACGTCGAGGACGGCGCCATCGTCGCCGAGGACCCGGCACTGGGCACACGCCGGCTCGTCTCCGCAGCTGCCGCACCCGTGCTGGTCTGCGACAACGACAGCAACACGCAGCGTCTCTGGGGCTCCGCCGGGTCCAGCTTTCCCAAGGATGGCATCAACGACCATGTTGTCCGTGGTGCCGCGACGGTGAACCCCGCGCAGGAGGGAACCAAGGCGGCGTTCCACCACGTACTGGCGGTCGCCCCGGGCGAGACGGCGACCGTGACGCTGCGCCTCTCCGACTCGACGACGTCAACCGTCGACGCGAACCGGATCATCGCCACCCGTCGAGCCGAGGCCGACGAGTTCTATGCGGCGCTGACTCCGCCCGATGCCGGCGCCGACGAGGCAGCGGTGATGCGCCAGGCGTTCGCCGGCATGCTCTGGGGCAAGCAGTTCTATCACTACGACGTCTGCAGCTGGCTCGACGGCGACCCCGGGCAACCCCCGCCGCCGCCGGGCCGGGGCGCGATTCGCAACGGCGGCTGGCGCCACTTCGACGCCCTCGATGTCGTCTCCATGCCCGATCCATGGGAGTACCCGTGGTTCGCAGCGTGGGACCTCGGCTTCCACTGCGTCGCCCTAGCCCACGTCGACGCCCAGTTCGCCAAGCGGCAGCTGATCCTGCTGCTCCGGGAGTGGTACATGCATGCGAACGGGCAGCTGCCTGCATACGAGTGGTCGTTCGACGACGTCAACCCCCCGGTTCACGCGTGGGCGGCGCTGCGTGTGTTCGAGATCGACGGCGCGCGCGACCTCGACTTCCTCGAGCGCGTGTTCCACAAGCTGCTCATCAACTTCACCTGGTGGGTGAACCGCAAGGACAACGAGGGCAACAACATCTTCGAGGGCGGGTTCCTGGGGCTGGACAACATCGGCCCGTTCAACCGGTCCACTCTTCCCCCGGAGGCCGGGTACCTCGAGCAGTCGGATGGAACCGCCTGGATGGCGATGTACTGCTTGAACCTCCTGGAGATGGCGATGGTCCTGGCCCGCAACGACACCACGTACGAGGACGTCGCCACCAAGTTCTTCGAGCACTTCGCCCTGATCGCCAGCGCCATGGACGCCCACGGTTTGTGGGACGAGGATGACGGCTGGTACTACGACGTGGTGCGCGCTTCTGACGGCAGCCGGATCCCCATCCGCGCTCACTCGGGTGTCGGCCTGATCGCGATGTGCGCGGTCACCGTCATGGAGCCCGAGGTGAGGTCGGAGCTGCCCGCGTTCGTGCGCAGGATGGACTGGTTCCTGCGCAACAAGCCACAGTTCGGCCGGGTGATCGCCCACGTCGAGGTCGACTCCGCGCAGAGCCGCCGGCTGTTGAGCCCGGTTGACCCGGTGCGCCTGCGGCGCATGCTGACGCGCGTCCTCGACGAAGCCGAATTCCTCTCGCCGCATGGACTGCGTGCGTTGTCGCGCTATCACCTCGACCACCCGCTGGAGATCGAGGTCGGCGGCATGACGACGCGACTCGACTACGAGCCCGGCGAGTCGACGTCGAACCTCTACGGGGGCAACTCCAACTGGCGCGGACCTGTCTGGTTTCCCATCAACTACCTCGTCATCGAGGCGCTGCGCCGCTACCACCTCTTTGTCGGCGATGCGTTCACGGTCGAATACCCGACCGGGTCTGGACAGCTCCACAACCTGGGCGAGGTCGCCACACGGATCTCAGCGCGGCTGGTCTCGCTCTTCACGCAACGCGAGGACGGCACCAGGCCGGTGTTCGGCGCCGAGCAGCGCCTGCAGAGCGATCCCGCCTGGCACAGTCAGATCCCGTTCCACGAGTACTTTCACGGCGACACCGGCGCCGGTCTCGGTGCGTCCCACCAGACCGGCTGGACGGGTGTAGTCGCCGACCTCATCGCCTCCCGCGCGGCCCCAACTCCCTTGCCGATGCAGATGCCCCCCCGTCGTTCAGGGACTGAGTCTGTGCAGCCGCGCATGCCTTGACGCACCATTGCGATCATGCCGAGCTGGTCCACATTCGCCCTCTTCGCGAGCGC
>CATPBU010000218.1 GCA_955652455.1 Candidatus Dormiibacterota bacterium | reverse complement strand
GTGGTGTACGTGGACGGGAGCGTCTCGCGGGCGTCGGCCGCCGAGCTGGTGACGCTGCCCTGCGCTGCATTGCTACCGCTGTGAGGGCTGATCGGCGTGGTCTCGATCGCTAGCCCTGACTCCGACGTCCATGGCGTGAACCCGGACTCAAAGCCGTCGCTGAAGATGAACGGCGGGGTGGGTTGCAGGATCGCGTTCTGTGTGGTCGTCCCCCCGGGGGTGACGCTGACGGGAACGCTGTTCTGCGACGTGTAACCGTTGGCCGAGAACGACAGGCTGTAGCCGCCTTCTGGAACGGACGAGAAGCTGTACGACCCGTCTAGCGCCGTCGTGGCGGTGGTGGTGGGGCACGTGGGGCAGCTGACGGTTGCTCCCTGGATGGGATTGGTTGTCGTCTGATCCCTCACCGTGCCGGTGATCGTGCCCGGCTGTGGCACCAGGGCTGCGTTCTGCGTGGTCGTGGATCCGTCGGCGACCGACACGGGAACACCGCTCTGCGCCGCGTATCCCGTCGCGGAGAAGTCGAGGGTGTAACTGCCCTGGGTCACCGACGAGAAGGTGTACTTGCCAGTCGTGTCCGTCGTTGCCGCGGTGCCTGAACAGCTACAACCGACGGTAGCCCCGCTGATCGGGTTCGTGGTCGTCTGATCCGTCACGGTGCCAATGATCGATCCGGGGCCCACCTGTTCGAGTGCCGCGTTCTGAGTGGTCGTGCCACCGGGGGTGACGTTGACGGGAACATTGTTCTGCGACACATAACCGGAGTCTGAGAAGGACAAGCTGTAGCTGCCTTCAGGGACCGACGAGAAGCTGTACGACCCGTCTGCCGCCGTTGTGGTCGAGGTAGTGGGGCAGGTAGGGCAGCTGACAGTTGCTCCACCGAGGGGCACGCTCGCCTGATCCGTCACGGTGCCGCTGATTGTTCCCGGCTGCGGAACGAGCGCCGCGTCCCGAGTGGCCGTAGTCCCCTTCGTGACCAATATGGGGACACCGGTCTGCGACGTGTACCCCGTGGCGGAGAAGGACAGGTTGTAGTTGCCCGGCGCAATCGCCGAGAAGTTGTACGCGCCGCTCGTGTCCGTCGTGGCCGCGGTGCCGGAACAGGTGCAACTGACGGTGCCTCCACTGATCGCAGCATGCGTCAGCGAGTCCGTCACCATGCCCGTGATCGCGCCCGTGGTCGCGTGAAACGCGCCGCTGATGTCGCCGTGCGTGGTGCCGCAGGCCGCGACCAGGCAGGTGACTCCGTAGGCATTCTCAAGACCGTTGAGCGTGCCGAAATGATCGCCAGGGTTGGAGTAGGGGCTGTTATTGGCGGCGCTGATCACGATGGTGGCGACGTGACCGCCGCTGTCAGTCGTGCCGGAAGGGTGGGTGGTGTCGGCGACGACGCTCTCATCCCAGGTGACGATGATGATGCCGCCGTTCTTGTACCAATTGGTCGCCTTCACCGCGGGGATGGTCGTGCTCAACCAGGTGTCGCCCTGCTTCACCTTGTTGTTGGTTGGCGAGCAGTTGCTGTGCATGTTGTCGCACTGGTTGGGACTGACCCAGACGAACGAGGGTGGCGAGGCTTTGTTCAGATCGGTCGTCATCGACGTCATTGGCACGTCGTTGTTGCACTGTGCCGGGTTCTTGACGATGCTCTTGAACGCGATGAAGGGATTGTGCCCGGGGTCGTATACACCGTTGCCGCCGCCGGTGTAGCACGTCGACGGCATCGACTCGATGTACGCCTTCCAACTGATGCCCTTGGCCGCCAGCTGGTCCACGAACGTGGTGCCAAGGTACGGCTTTGACAGCCCTTTCTGGTCCGCTCCCGAGATCAGGTCGTAGTAGTCGTAGCTGCTCACGTGCTCGACTGAATACCACTTGGTTGCGCTGGTGTATGTCGGGATCAGTGTGTTGTTGATGTAGGGCGCGTCTTTGGTGTTGCCGACGATGTACGGGCTGCCCAAGCTGGAGTCGTAGGCCGCGTTCTCGTCGATGATCACCATGATGTGGGGAGCAGGGGGCGCCACAGCCTGGGCTGTTGTGTGCGCGGTCGGCGTGACCCCCAGGCCCACGGTGAGGGCCAAGACGCCCGGCAGCGCAACCGCCGCCCACCTGTGCGAATGCTTCAACGCGACCCCCCCCCGCGCGAACCTTTGGTATGTCGCGACGTCAACTCGGCGCTCCCTCGACGGCCATGGGTGCCGCGCCGAGCCTCACCGCTGAACAGGCCCAAACGTCGAACCGCGAGCATAGGGGACGGGGCCCCGGGAATCAACCGTCCACCTGGGCGTATCAGATGCGCAAGTCAGGGGTCTGATGCTGCTTCACAACAATTAACACCCTCCGAGTCGCAAAAGCTTGACGGCGATGTGGCGGGCCCGCGATACTCCTCTGCCTGGGCTGCCTGGGCGGGTTGGCGCAGTTTCCCGGAACGTGGTACGACGCTGTCTCGGAAAAGGGGAATCGTGGAGAGGGCCGACTGGCGCGGAACCAACCCGCCTGTATTCAACGTACGCAGACCCGGGGTCTCGGTTGCCTCAGACGAGCCGCCGACGCTCAGCCTGATCGTCGCAGTCGACGAATTCGATGGCGGCGTCGAGAGGTCGCTGGAGGCAGTGCACAAAGCCGTCGCAGGCGCGTCGGTGGAAATCATCGTCGCGTCCCGTGAGGCGTGGCCAGGCGCCCCCCAGTGGGCTCGCGTCGTCGCCTACAACGCGGCGTCGCGCGGCGATCGACTCGATCGAGCCGCAGAACAGGCGCGAGGCGCCATCCTGGCGTTCACGGATGATCGCGTTCGCCTTACAGCAACGTGGGCGGATCGACTGATCGAGATCTTCGCCCAGCCTTCGGTCGGTGTGGTGGGCGGTCCGGTGGTCCCGAGGGTATGGCGTCGTGGCGAGCGGGTCGCAGCGC
>CATPBU010000217.1 GCA_955652455.1 Candidatus Dormiibacterota bacterium | reverse complement strand
GGCCTGGACGACCGCGGCACGTTTCTGGAAGCGCGCACGCCGTGTTGCTTCGTCGTTCCCGACCGGTAGGGAGCCGATGCGCCGCAGGCAGGACGTGGCAGCCGGCAACGGCGAAGCGGCGACCAACTCTGCCACGCTTTCGAGCGAGAGTGGGAAGCGGTGGGCCGCGTAGGCGACGAGCAGTTCGCCACCCTCACGCACCAGCGAGATCTCGCCGCCCTCGAGGACGCGGCCGACCTGGTCGGCGAGCACGGGGAGCAGCACGCGGTGTCGGAGTCGTGGCTCGTCAGCCTCCCAGTCGATGTCGAAGAACCGTGCGTACGGCGACGACATCCCGTCGGCGAGCACGTCCCACCACCAGCGATTGCCACGGTCGGCGACCGACATGTGATTGGGCACGATGTCGAGCAACTGGCCGAGGTCATGGTCATGGAGCTCCTGGGTGAAACGCCGATGCGCGTCGGGGCCACCGAGCTCATCGCTGACGCGCGTCGGATCGACGACGTCGTAGCCGTGCGGGCTGCCGTGCGCAGCCTGCAGGTAGGGCGAGCAGTACAGGTGGCTGACACCGAGAGCCGCGAGTCAGTCGGCCTGTGCGGACGCCTCCGCGAAACCGAACTCCCTGCGCATCTGGACGCGATAGGCGGCCCGTCGCGGCATCACCCGGCCTGGGGGGCCGGCTGGTTCACTGCAGTCACAATCGCTCTCACCCTCTCATCCCGTCAGTGGAGGAATTATGCAGGCGACCTCCCGGTGAGCCGTTTTGCAGTGTGGGCGCCGCGTACCACACGGGTCGACGTGCAGACCGGCGGCCGGCAGCAGGCGCTGGCCCGGCGCGATGGCGGCTGGCACGCGCTCGACGATACGCAAGCGCAGGCCGGAGATGACTACAGCTTCGTCCTCGATGGCGGCCCACCGCTGCCCGATCCGCGCTCGGCGTGGCAGCCGCACGGCGTGCACGGGGCGTCCCGCCTCGTCGACCACGGGTCATTCTCATGGAGCGACGGCGGCTGGCGCGGGCGAGCGCTGCACGACGTCGTGGTGTACGAGATGCACTGCGGGACCTTCAGCCGTGCCGGGACTTTTGACGGCGCGATCGAGCACATCCGCCACCTCGTCGACCTCGGCGTCGGTGCTGTCGAGCTGATGCCCGTCGCGGCGTTCCCCGGCGTCCATGGTTGGGGCTACGACGGAGTGGCCCTGTACGCCGTGCACCAGGCGTACGGAGGCCCGGAGGCCCTCAAGCGATTCGTCGACGCCTGCCACCGCGCCGGGCTCGCAGTGATCATGGACGTGGTCTACAACCATCTGGGTCCGGACGGCAACGTGCTCGGCGAGTACGGACCCTACTTCACCGACAGGTATCGCACCCCGTGGGGTGACGCCATCAACTACGACGGCGCCGGCAGTGACGAGGTGCGTCGATTTGTTGTCGACAACGCGCTGATGTGGCTGCGCGATTACCACCTGGACGGCCTGCGCCTCGACGCGGTACACGCCATCCTTGACACGTCGGCGGTGCACATCGTCGAAGAGATCGCCACCGCGGCGCACGGGCTTGCCGAGACTACCGGTCGCCAGCTCTGGGTCATTGCCGAGAGCGACCTCAACGATCCCCGGTTGGTGAGCGAGCCCGGCGTCGGCGGGTACGGCGCCGACGCGCAATGGAGCGACGATTTCCATCACGCGCTGCACGCAACCCTCGCCACGGAGACGGCCGGGTACTACGCCGACTTCGGAGCCGTCGCGGACGTGGCGGCGGCGCTGCGGCAGGTCTTTGTCAACCCGGGCCAGTACCGGCCGTTCCGCGACCGGCGTCACGGGCGTGAGGTCGGTGACCTGCCGTCGACGCGGTTCCTCGGATACATGCAGAACCACGACCAGGTTGGCAACCGCGCCCGGGGTGAGCGCAGCGAGGACCTGATGAGCACGGGGCGCCTCCTCGTCGCCGCCAGCTTGGTGCTGCTCGGCCCGTTCGTCCCCATGCTGTTCATGGGCGAGGAGTGGGCGGCGTCGACACCATTCCTTTACTTCACCGACCATGAGGACGCAGATCTTGGCCGGGCGGTGTCGGAGGGGCGCCGCCACGAATTCGCCTCGTTCGGCTGGAACCCCGGTGACGTGCCCGATCCCCAGGACGCCACCAGCTACGAGCGGTCGAGACTTGACTGGACGGAGGCCGGAGACGAGGCGCACGCCACAGTGCTCCGCTGGCACCACGACCTCATCGCCCTGCGCGCCGCCAACCCCGCCCTGCGAGACGGCGACCGGGCGGCGATGACGGTCGAGCACGACGACGGGTCGCGGACACTGGTGATGCGGCGCGCGGGCGTCACGGTGGCCTGCAATTGGGGCGAGGCGCCGGTCACCGTCGCCGTCACGGAGGGGGAGGTGCCCCATATGCTCAGCGACGGCGCGGTGGCGGAGGGCGGCAGGGTCCAGCTCAAGCCGGACTCGGTTGCGGTCCTCGTCGCCGCGGACGTTGTCAGGGCGCGAGGTGTGCCGAGGCCCTGATCGCGGCAAGCTGAACGCCGGTCACGGCAACCTCCGCCAGGCAGTCGCACTCGACGACTGCGGTGTCGCGTGAGACGCATGCCCGGCAGACGACCGCGTCGCACGGCGCGCAGCGGAAGAACGTGGACTCGATCGTCGCCGCACACACCGAGCAGTGTGGGTCGGCGTCGGCCCAGGGCTCGTCGACGAGCACGAGGTCCGATCGCCGCCCATCAGGAAGGTGGACACCGGCGGGGAGGATGTGGAGAAGGGCGGGAGGAGCGCATGTGCAGGTGCCCATGCGAACAAGTGTACGCGGCGACTCCCGACTGGTGTCCCTTCGCTCCGGCTCGTTGCGGTTACGCGGCGCTACCGGCCTCGCTGAGATCGGCAGAGCTCGCCTGGCGGAGCAGCGCCCGGGTGGCCGTGACCCGGCACGCGAGCATCTCGAGAATCTCATCGAGGCGTTCGCGCAGGTCCGAGTTGAGCGCGATTGGGTGGTTGTCGATGTCCCGCAGAAGAGCGGACAGTCGGACCGCCTTCTGGTCGATGTGGGCAACGATCTCGCTGGGACTCTCGACCGTCGTGGCGCTCGGACTCGGCTCCATCCAGGTACCTCCGTGGTTGCTGGGTCGGACGTGCCGGCGGCGGGTGGGTGGCTCCCACCGTCTATGTAAGCCTAGGCCGATGGAGCCCTGCTCGCAAGGACCTTTGCTGTGACGATCGTCAGCCGCTCGGGGTTGAAGCGGGTCCCGCCATGGGAGTCGGCGAGAGCGGTACCGGCGTCCGCGGCGCCTGGTTGAAATCGAAATCGGCCACCAGGTTGCCGAGCTGGGACGCGTTTTCGCGAACGTCGGGGCGCGGGTCGGGCCGCCCGTCGCTGGCCGGGTCAATCCGCTGGCCGCCGAGAAAGTCGTCCTCGATGAATTTTGCGTAGGCGTCGAAGCTCAGCGTCTGGTTGTCGATGTATCCGGCACGGGCGTAGGGGCTGATCACCAGACCGGGAACGCGCAGCCCGTAGCCGTTGATGTCGACGCTGGGCGGCACCACATGGTCGTAGAACCCACCCCAGTCGTCCCAGGTGATGAAGATGGCGGTGCTGTTCCAGTCCGGACCTTGCATGGCGGCGTTGACCAGCCGGGTCACCCATGTCTGGCCGGCTTCGATGTTGGCCGGCGGATGGTCGCTGTCCGCCTGTGCCGGGGCGACCCATGACACCGCCGGCAGCGTTCCGCTGGCTGCCTGCGCGAAGTAGTTGGTGACGTCCTTGATGTTGCCGAGCTGGTTGTCCTGCTGCACGGTCGTGAAGTAGGGCAGCGGATTCCAGATCCCCGGAGTGTGATAGTCCTGGTAGGGCGCGTTGCAGTCGGTGGCGTCAGCAGCGCAGTCCGGCTGCGGGCCGCCCTGCACGAAGTAGTTCCAGCTGACGCTGCGCTTGTGCAGCAGGTAGGTGAGGTCGGTCCAGGCGTACGTCGGTTCGCTATTGCTCTTGGCCTTGCGGTTGTTCGATGGCGTGCCTGGGCTCTGCAGCGCGTTGACGCAGTTCTGCGGGTCGGCGCTGCCGTGGCAGTTGGCCGACCACTCGGAAACCTCGAAGAGGTGAGCCGGCAGGCTCCACGATGCATTGGGTTCGAACATGGCGTCCTGCAGCACGAAGTCGTGCGCCCACCCCCAGTAGTTGGGGATGTCGCGCGCGTCGTGGTAGCCCATGACGTCGACCCCCGACCCGCCGCAGGCCGGGTCGTGCGTGGAGCCGCAGCCCTTCGCACCCTTCTCCGCGCTGGCGATGAACCCGTCCATCCTGCCGCCGTTGATGTCGGCGGTGGCGTTGGCCTGCCCGTGCGGTCCGCCACCGTTGACCGGGTTGGGGTTGTAGAACGGGTACACGCACTTCCCCGTCGCCGGGTCGTTGACGCACACCGTGAACTTTCCGCCTGCGACCGGGAACCCGTTGGCCCCAGGGTACGTGCCGAAGTACTCGTCGAACGAGCGGTTCTCCTGCATGATCACGATGACGTGCGCGATCTTATGGATCCCCCCGCTCGGAGTACTGCCCGGCACCGATCCGCAGGCCGTGGCCGTGGCGACCGCGCCAACCGCCACCACCGTCACGATGCGCTGGGTGCGTCGCTCCATGTCCTGCATGATGCGGGAGCACTCAGCTGGCGTCCTGAGAGGTCGTTGAGCGCTGCGCGCGCTGCTGCCGGGCGGTTACACCGGCCCTGTAGACTGGGGCGGCCGCCGGCGGACGACAGCCAGCGCGGATGGCGGAACCGGTAGACGCGCGGGATTTAGGATCCCGTGGGGCAACCCATCCGAGTTCGAGTCTCGGTCCGCGCACCACCGCCGCATCAAGGACGCCCGTGACCACATCCACGACCCCCTCGGACATCTCCGTCGCCGTGGAGCGGCAGCCCGCGTCGCGCGTGCAGCTGCGCGTCGAGGCGCCCGCCAGCGATCTCGACGCAGCGGTCAGCGCCGCGCTGCGCCGGCTCGGCGGGCGCGTTCGCCTGCCAGGATTCCGCCCCGGCAAGGCGCCGGCAGCAATGGTGGAGCGCGCCGTGGGCTGGGACGCGGTGCGACAGGAGGCGGTCGACGCTCTCCTCCCCGAGTTGTACAGCCGCGCGCTCGACCAGGCCGGGGTGCAGCCGGTCGACGACCCGGACCTTGACCTCTCGCCCGTGGAGCGCGGCCAGCCCTTCATCTTCACCGCAACGGTGACGGTGCGCCCCGACGTCGAGTTGGGCGACTACACCGCGCTTCGTGTCGACGTGCCGTCGACTGAGGTGACCGACAAGCAGGTCGACGAGATGATCGAGGAGCTGCGCCGCCGCAACAGCGAGCTGCGCGAGGTGGAGCGCCTCGCCCAGTCGGGCGACGTGCTGCGCTGCTCCCTGGTGATGCGTCGCGGCGACGAGCTGTTGAGCGGCGAGGAGGAGAACGATCGCGACCTCGACATCGACCGCGAGCGGTTGCTTCCCGGGCTCGCCGATGCGCTCATCGGCATGGAAGCCGGCCAGCAGCGGTCGTTCCAGCTGACCCTCCCGGAGGATTTCGCGCGCGAGGAGCTGCGCAACGCGACCGTCGACGTCGACGTCAAGGTGGGTGCAGTCCGCGAGCGCATCCTGCCGCCGCTCGACGACTCGCTGGCGTCGTTCGACGAGGAGCACGGCACCACGCTCGCGGAGCTGCGTGACGACTACCGCAAGCGCCTCGAGGAGGTCACTGCGGAACGCGACCGCGAGGCGCTCGAGGCGGCCGCTCTCGAGAAGCTGCGCGACCACGCTGCGGTCGAGCTGCCGGAGTCGATGGTCGAGCGGGAGATCGACCGGCAGATCGCCGACCTCGAAGGCCGCCTGCAGCAGATGGGCATGCCGCTGGATCGGTACCTGGAGTACACAGGCACCACGGTGGAAAAGATCCGCGGCGAACGCCGCGAGACCGCTGTCCAGCGCCTGCGGCTCGAGCTCGCACTCGACGCGCTGGCGCAGGCAGAGGGAATCGAGGTGGACGAGGCGGCTGTGATGCGCGAGGAGCAGCGGGTGGCGCAGGGGCGCAAGCTCACCGCCCAGCAGCGCCGCCGGCTCCACCAGGGAGCCCACGTCGACCTGGCGCGGCGTGCTGCCGGCGAGCGTTTGATCGAGATCGTTCGCGGCGAAGGGTGAGCACCGGGATCACCCACGAGGCGGTGCGGCGAGCACTCCTCGCACAGCGCGTGTCATACGAGACGGTGAGGTGCGACCCATCGCTGGCCGACACGGCAGCGTTTTGCGAAGCGTACGGGTACGACCCTGCCGACTCCGCCAACTGCATCGTCATCGCGTCGCGCCGGCCACCCGGGCGGTACCTGGCCACGCTCGCGCTGGCCACAACCCGGCTGGACGTCAATGGTCTGTGCTGCAGGTTGATGGACGTCCGCAAGGCGAGCTTCGCGCCGGGCGACCAGACGGTGCAGCTGACCGGCATGGAGATCGGCGGGGTAACCCCGTTCGGTCTGCCCCACGATCTCCTCCCGGTGCGCGTGGACGCTGCGGTGATGGCGCGCTCGCGGGTGATCATCGGTGGTGGCGACCGCAGCGTGAAGTTGCTGATCGACCCAGCGCTGTTCGCGACGCTTCCGGGTTTCGAGGTCGTCGAAGGATTGGCTGGGTAAGCGCTCACGAACGGCAAATCTCATATACGCTGCCACCGCCGTGTGGTGGAGTCCCCTCCTTCGTCCCCATCCCACCCGCCGGCCTGATGGGTGTTGCACCCTGGTTGAGGCCGAGGAAGTGGTTGTTGTCGTGCCTGACACGCTCCGCCCCGAACCAGCGGCGTCCGCAGATGACGACCTGCGTGCCACAGCGCTCCTCGCGGCGCACATCCATGCCGACGGCCCGCCGGTGATTGGAGCGGTGGCCGCCGCCGCGGTGCTGCAGCGGCTGACCGAGGCCGGTGACCCGCGGCGCTTCCAGGCATGGCTGCTCCAGGGCCTCTACCACCTTCTGGCGGGCGTAGAGGCGAGCCGCGCCCATCGCGGTGAGGCGGTGGTGAGTGCCCACGAGGTCCGCGCGCGGAGCATCCTGCGCCTGGCCGCGACCAGTCCCGACCCGTTGACCGCGCGCCGCGCTCGCACCGCGCTGGGACGACTCGGCGCCGCCATTCCCGCCTGATCCCTTTGCACGCTGTGCGGCCGATGAATCACGTGGGCGTACCTATAATGGCCCGGCCATGACACCGCAGAACCTGATCCCGATGGTCGTCGAGACGACGAATCGCGGCGAGCGCGCCTTCGACATCTATTCGCGTCTTCTCAAGGACCGAATCATCTTCATCGGCACGCCGATCGACGACCAGGTGGCCAACGTGGTGATGGCACAGCTTCTCTTCCTCGCGGGTGAGGACCCCGAGAAGGACATCATGATTTACATCAACTCACCGGGCGGATCGGTGTACGCGGGCCTCGCGATCTACGACACGATGTGCTACGTCGAGCCTCGTGTCGGCACCATCTGCATGGGCATCGCCGCATCGATGGCGGCCGTGATCCTCGCCGGCGGCGCACCGGGAATGCGCTTTTCGCTGCCCAACACTCGGGTCCTCATCCACCAGCCGTCGGGCGGGTTCAGCGGCCAGGCGGCCGACATCCAGATCCATGCCCAGGAGATCCTGCGCCAGCGGCAGCAATTGGCCAGTCTCTACGCCAAGCACTGCGACCGACCGTTGGAGGACGTGGAACGGGCGATGGAGCGGGACTTCTT
>CATPBU010000216.1 GCA_955652455.1 Candidatus Dormiibacterota bacterium | reverse complement strand
GGACCAGGTCCTGTACGACCCGCCCAATGTCGCCGGATGGCCGTCGAACTCGGGATGGGTGAGCTCATCGACGCTGCTCACCCGGATCAACTTCGCCACGGCAGCGACCACCAGCATGACCCGGGCGCCGGAATCAGGCGGCGCCGCGCGCACGCAGCTCGACAACGTGCTCGGCCCGAGCACAACAGCGGCGTTGAACGGCGCGCACACCGAAAGCGACCGATGGTTCGCCCTGCTCGCCAGCCCGGAATTCCAATTGAAGTGAGGACGTCCCCATGACCGTCACCCGTCGCGACTTTCTTGCCGCCGGCTTCGTCGGCGCGGGGGCAGGAATCATCGTCCCGCCGATCCTCGCCAAGGGCGTGTTCGCGGCCGGCATCGACGGCATCCACAACGATCGCGTCCTCGTCGTCGTGCAACTCGCCGGCGGTAACGAGGGGCTCAACACGGTCGTCCCGTACGCAGACCCGGCGTACGCCACCGCCCGGCGGACGGTCGGTGTGCGGCCGGAGAGCGTGCTCCACATCGACAGCCATGTCGGCCTCAATCCTGCTCTACCGAAGCTCAAGGCCCTGTATGACGGGGGCCAGGTGGCGATTGTTCAGGGGGTGGGCTACGACAAGCCGACGTACTCCCACTTCGAAAACCTGTACGTGTGGGAGTACGCCGACCCGCAGCGCCGGCAGACCGATGGCTGGCTCGGCAAGCTCCTCGGCAGCCAGCTCGATTCCCAGGGCCACCCCCTGGCGGGCTGCGCGCTTGGCGAGACGAGCACGCCGCCCGAGCTTCGCGCCGGCAACGCCAGCGTCAGCGTGATCCAGTCGGCCCAGGGGTACACGGTGCGTGGTGGCCCGGGCCGGCAGGCGACGGCCCCCGCGCTGTATGCACGCACCCCGGGCATCTACGGGGCGCTCTTCGACCAAGCGCTCGGCACCGCTGAGTCAGGGATGAAGGTGCTCGCGGCTGGTGCTGCCACCTACAAGCCGATGGCGCAGTACGCTGCCACCGGCGCCACTCCAGCCGCGAACACACTCGGCAGCGCTCTCCAGCTCACCGCCCAGATGATCGTTACCGAGCCGTCGGTGAAGATCTGCCACGTGGTCCTCAGCGGCTTCGACACCCACCAGGCAGAGGCGACCCGACACGCCGCTCTGCTCACACAGCTGGACACCGCGATCACCGCATTCATGGCCGACCTTGCCGCGCATGGTCAGTCCAATCGCGTGGTGCTGATGACCTGGTCGGAGTTCGGCCGGCGCATCAACGAGAACGGCAGCCTGGGTACTGACCATGGTGCCGCAGCACCGCTGTTCATCGTCGGCAAGCCGGTCAAGGGCGGCCTCTATGGCGAGCAGCCGTCACTGACCAGCACGATCGACGGCGGCAACCTCAAGTACACAGTCGACTTCCGAAGCGTGTACCAGTCGCTGATTCGCGATTGGCTCCAGGGAGACCCGAAGGCAGTTCTCGGGGCCAGCTACCCGGAGCTGCCCGTGTTCACCGCGGCATCGCCGGTCCTCAGCCCGGCGTAAGCGAGCAGCGCGCTCGCCGTCCGCGACGGCTACGCTCCCCGCATGAGTGAACCCGTAGCGGAATCCTCGCCGCACCCGGATGCCGACCTGCTGGCGGCCAGCGAATTCCTGCGGCTGCTCGACATCCACTATGAGGAGATGGGGCCTACGCGGGTCACCGGCTGGTTGGAGACCGGGCCGCAGCATCACCAGCCGTTCGGGCTCCTGCACGGTGGCGTGCTGGCGTCGGTGGTCGAAACCTTCGCCTCGGTCGGCGCCTGGCTTGCCGTGCGTGACAGCGGACGGGCGGCGGTGGGAGTGGCCAACGCCACTGACTTCCTCCGACCCACGACCTCCGGCCGCTTGAACGTCGTCGCGACCGCCGTGCACCAAGGCGGGACGCAGCAGCTCTGGGATGTCGTCATCACGCGCGCCGTCGACGGCAAGGCGGTGGCTCGCGGCCACGTGCGGATGCAGAACCTCGACGGTCGCTAGCATACCGCCGTACTCGCCTCACCGGCCCTACACTCAGCCCATGCCGACCGACTCGCTGTTCTTCGCGCTCTGGCTGGCGATGACCGTGGCATTCATCGCCCTGGAGGTGCACACGCAGGCCTTCTACGCGCTCTTCGTCGCGCTCGGATCGGCAGCTGCGGCGATCTGTGCGCTGCTCAACGGCAGCCTGTGGCTGCAGGGGCTGCTCTTCGCGGTGATCAGCATCGGCGGCTGGTCATTGGTTCGACCGACACTGCGCGCGCGCTTCGACCACGCCGTCCCAATCCCGAAGTTCCTCGGCATCCAGGCCAGCGCCGACGGGCTCATCGGGCAGCGAGCGGTGACGCTCGACACCGTTGGGGACGAGCATCACCCCGGGCACGCGCTGTTCGCGGGGAGTCGCTGGTTGGCCGTCACCGACCTCCCCGAACCACTGGCAGCCGAGGTGCCTGTGGTGGTGGTGGCCGTACGCGGGACAACGCTTCTCGTCCACCCCGTGACGTGAGCAGGATCCGGACGCCTCGGGCCACACCACACCCTTAGGAGGGGAGACATCGTGCTTGACACCGGCAGCGTCATCGCCTTCGTCGTCATCGCGGTCGCCGCGCTGCTGATCATCATCGCGCTGGCACAATCGATCAAGGTCGTGCAACAAGGGTACGTGGGCGTCGTCCAGCGATTCGGCCGATACGTCTCACCGGTGCGCCCGCCGGGCGTCACACTGATCGTTCCCTTTATCGATCGTCTGGTCCGCGTCGACATGCGCGAGACACCGCGCACGGGTGACCGGCAGGAGGTGATCACCGCGGACAACGTCGCGGTCGCCGTCAACGCCACCATCTTCAGCCAGGTCGTCGACGCCCAGGCGGCGCTGTTCGCCGTTTCCAACTATTTCGTCGCCATCGATCAGCAGGCACGGACCACGCTCCGTAATGCGTTCGGCAACGTGACCCTCGACCAGGCACTTTCCCAGCGCGAGCGTATCAACGCCAGCATGCAGGAGCAGATGGAGCAGGTCACCGACAAGTGGGGGATCCGGATCAGCCGCATCGAGATTGTCGACATCACCCCGCCGGCTCAGATCCTCCAGGCGATGGCCCTGCAGAAGCAGGCCGACCAGGAGAAGCGCGCTCGCATCCTCCAGTCGGAGGGCCAGCAGATGTCGGCGGTCAACATCGCTGACGGCAATCGGCAGGCGCAGATCAAGAACGCGGAGGGGGAGAGGCAGGCCAACATCCTCCGTGCCGAGGGCCAGCGGCAGGCCCTGATCCTCGAGGCCGAGGGCCGCGCCCAGGCGATCGCCACGGTCTACAGCGCCATCAAGACCGCGGCGCCCGATCCGACACTGGTCGCCATCCTCCAACTCGACACGCTCGCCAAGTTCGCCGACAGCGACAACACCACAATCGTCGTCCCAGCCGAGTCGGCCGCCCTGCTCGGCGCCGCGCAGGCGCTCCGTTCGGTGATCAGGGATGCGCCGTCCTTCACGGCCGAGGTCGTGACCCCGCCGCCGAGCTGATCATCATCGGGCCGTCATGAGCTCGCAGGTACCATGGCCCGGTCATGACCGTCGGCCCCCTGTTGCGTGCCCACGCCGATCCGCTCGGGGACCTGCCGGTCGCCTTCGATTACGACCACCTCTCGCTGGTGCCGCGAGTATCGTCCTCGCTCCCGCATCGCGCCGAAGCAGACCCCACGGTGGAGATGGGGCCGCTGCGCCTGCGTCTGCCTCTGCTCGGTGCGCCGATGCCCGACGTGTGCGGTCCCGAGATGTGCAGCGCGCTGGCCAAAGCCGGCGCCCTCGGCGTGCTTCACAGGTTCCAGCCCGTGGCCGAGCAGGTGGCGGAGTTCGAGGCAGCGCACCTCGGCGCGCCGACGACGGTGGGCGCCGCGGTCGGCGTCACCGGCGACTACCGTGAGCGGTTCGTCGGGCTGTACGGCGCGGGATGCCGGATCGTCTGCCT
>CATPBU010000215.1 GCA_955652455.1 Candidatus Dormiibacterota bacterium | reverse complement strand
TTTCACGCCGTTGCAGAGACGGCAGATCGCCCACGCCGTCGACGAGTTCGGCGTCGAGTACATCGAGGTCACGACGCCCGCGGCGTCAGCCCTCGCGCAGCAGTCGTGTCGCGAGATCGCCGCGATGCCGCTGCGCGCCCCCGTGCTCACCCACACCCGCTGCGTCCCGGACGACGTGCGACTCGCCGTCGACTGCGGCGTGGGCGGCGTCGATCTCCTCTTCGGAACGTCGGAGTGGCTGCGCTCGCACTCGCATGGCCTGCGCATCGGCGAGATCCTGGATGCCGCCGCCGGGTGCATCGAGCTGGTCCGTAGCGCCGGGCTGCAGGTGCGGTTCAGCTGCGAGGACTCCTTCCGCTCAGACCCAGCCGACGTGCTCCGTATCCACGCCGCCGTCGCCGAGCTCGGCGTCGACCGCGTCGGCATCGCCGACACGGTGGGCATCGCCACGCCGGCGCAAGTGACACGGCTGATCGCCCAATTGCGCGACGTCGTCGACTGCGACATCGAGTTCCACGCCCACAACGACACCGGCTGCGCGGTCGCCAACGCGCTCGCCGCGCTGGAGGCAGGGGCGACCCATGTCGACACCACCGTCCTCGGCATCGGCGAGCGCAACGGGATCGTGCCGCTCTCCGGTTTGATCGCCCGCCTGCACACCGTGGAACCCGAACTTGTCGAACACTACGCGCTGCACCGGCTGGCAGCGCTCGATGCCATGGTCGCGGCCATCCTCGGCGTCGAGATTCCCTTCACCGCCCCGATCACCGCGCCGTTCGCGTTCCACCACAAGGCGGGGATCCACACCAAGGCCGTCCTCAACGACCCGCGCAGCTACGAGCCGTTCGCGCCCGAACCGTTCGGCGTCGAGCGCCGCCTGCTGGTCGCCCATGAGCTGGTCGGACGCCACGCGGTCCGTGCCCGGGCCGCTTCGCTCGGGATCACCGGCGACGACGACTGGTTGGTTCGCGTCACCGCGGAGGTGAAGCGTCATGCGGGAGAACGCCTCCTGCAGGACGACGACGTCGATGAGCTGCTCCGCGCATCGGCGGAGGGCTGAACCATGGGAACACTCGTCGAGGAGATCATCGGCAACCGCATCGGGCGCCAGGTGGTGGCGGGCGACACCGTGGTCGCACCGGTCGATTGCGCCTTCGCGCACGACGTCACCGCGCCCCTGGCGATCGAGGCGTTCGAGCGCATGGCGATGCCCCTGCACGACCCGCAGCGCGTGGTTCTCGTCTTCGACCACGTCATGCCCGCCGCGACGGTCGCCGCGGCAGAGCTGCACCAGCGCATCCGCCGATTCGCCGCAGACCACGCGGTGCGCAACCTCTTCGCTGAGGGGATCTGCCACATCATCATGGTCGAGCGGGGATACGCGAGGCCCGGCGGGATCGTCGTCGGCGCGGATTCGCACAGCACCACGTACGGAGCGCTGGGCTGCTTCTCCACCGGGATGGGCAGCACCGACGTCGGCGTCATCCTCGCGACCGGGCGCACCTGGTTCCGCGTGCCGCAGACGCTGCGCATCGAGGTGACCGGTGAGCTCGTCGAGCCGCTGACCGCCAAGGACGTCGCTCTGCACGTTCTTGGCCGGATCGGTGGTGACGGCGCCGACTACATGGCCGTCGAATGGGGGGGCGCGACCGTCGAGCGCATGACCCTCGACCAGCGCCTCACCCTCGCCAACCTCAGTGCCGACATGGGCGCCAAGGCAGGGCTGTGCGAGGTTGACGACACGACCCTACGCGGCACCACGTGCGATGACGGTGTGCCCCTGCCCCGCCCTTGGTCACCGCGGTATGCGGAAACGCTGCACATTGACGTCGAAGGCCTGCAACCACAGGTTGCGGTGCCACCGGCCGCGGACAACGTTCACGACATCGCCGACGTTGCCGGCACACCCATCGACGAGGTGTACATCGGCAGCTGCACCAACGGGCGCCTCGAGGACATCGAGGTCACTGCCCGGTACCTCGCCGGCCACTCGGTGCACCCAAACACGCGAACCGTCGTCGTGCCCGCGTCGCGGCGGATCTACACGGAGGCGCTGAGGCGAGGCTGGATCGAGGCGATCATCGAGGCCGGGGCGCTGGTGATGAACCCGGGGTGCGGACCGTGCCTGGGACGTCAGCACGGCGTCGTCGCGGCCGGTGAGCGCGTGGTGTCCACCAGCAACCGCAACTACCCGGGCCGGATGGGCAGCCCGGAGGCGGAGATCTACCTGACCAGCCCGGCGGTCGCCGCCGCCACCGCGGTCGCGGGCTGCATCACCGACCCGCGGAGGGCGCAGTGATGGGACGCGCCTGGGTGCTCGGCGACGGTGTCTCGACGGACGCGATCATGCCCGGCCGTTTCAACCTGACCACCGACCCCGAGGCCCTGGCTCGTGCCTGCCTGTGCGAGGCGCGACCGGAGTTCGCCGCCGCGGTGCGACCGGGCGACGTCCTCGTCGCCGGTCGCAATTTAGGCTGCGGCTCATCGCGCGAGCACGCGCCGGTATCGATCTGCGCCACCGGCGTCGTCGCGGTGGTGGCCGCGAGCTTCGCGCGCATCTTCGCGCGCAACGCCGTCAACATCGGCCTGCCGGTGATCCGCTGCCCCGAGGCCGCGGCGGCGATTAGCGACGGCGACGACGTCACCGTCGATGTCCGCAACGGCACCGTGATGGCCGGCGACCGGCGCTGGCGTGGCGAGCCACCCTCCGCGCTGGCCATCCGTATCGCCGAGGCGGGCGGGCTCGTCGAGCTGGTTCGCCGCGCCGGCTGGGCCGCTCTGGAGGACGCCCGCCCATGACGGCGTCCTGCCCCGAATGCAACGCCCTGGTGCCCCTCGACGCACAGACCGTTGTCGGCGAGGTGGTCCCGTGTCCCGACTGCGGCGCCGACCTCGAGGTAACCGCGCTGCAGCCGCCGCTGCTGGTGATGGCGCCCCCCGAGGAGGAGGACTGGGGTGAGTGACGCTCGCGTCGCCATGCTGGTGTCGCGCGTGCGGGTCGAGGAGAAGCTCATCCTCAAGGCCTTCGCGCGCCGCCGCGTCGATGTCGAGCTCGTCGATGTCCGCGCGCTGATGATCGACACCGACCGCCCGGCTCCCCGCTGGGACGTGGTCCTGGACAGGTGCGTGCAGCATTCGCACGCTCTCGCCGTTCTGCGACTTCTCGAGGACCGCGGTGTGCTCGCCATCAATGCCCACGGTGTCGTCGCCAACTGCGCGGACAAGGTGGTGACGACGTCTCTGCTCGCGGCCGCGGGCGTGCCTGTGCCACGCACCGTCGTTGCCTTCTCGGTGGACGCGGCGCTCGAGGCGATCGAGTCCGTCGGCTATCCGGCGGTGGTCAAGCCACCGGTCGGTTCATGGGGACGGCTGCTCGCGCGCGTCAACGACCGCGACGCAGCTGAGGCGCTGCTCGACCACAAGGTCACGCTCGGCTCCGTCGCTCACCAGGTCTTCTACGTCCAGGAGCACGTCGCCAAGCCCGGCCGGGACATTCGGGCATTCGTCGCGGGCGGCGAGGTGGTCTGCGCCATCGACCGCATTTCCGACCACTGGATCACCAACACCGCCAAGGGGGCGACGACGGGCAACCGGCCGGTCACCGCGGCCATCGCCGACGTGACCCTGCGTGCGGCGGCGGCGGTGGGGGGCGGTGTCCTCGCGGTCGACCTGCTCGAGGCCGGCGACCGCCTCCTGGTCAGCGAGGTCAACCACACCATGGAGTTTCGCAACTCTGTGGAGGTCACCGGCGTCGACATCGCCGACCGCATCGTCGCCCATACTCTGGATGCGGCGCGCCGTGGCGCCGGCGAGCGCGGAACGCTCAGCGCGGTCGGCGCATGAGCGTCGCCGTCAGCGCCGGCCTTGAACCGCTCGCCCTTCTCGACGTCCTGGTGCGCATTCCCTCGGTCACCGGTGACGTCGACACTGCGGCGGCGCGGTTGCTCGAGCTGGCGGCGGACGCCGGCTACAACGCCAGCCGAGACGGCGCCGGCAACGTTCTGATGACCTGGGGTGAAGGTGCCGACGACGACGAGGTCGTGCTGCTCGGCCATCTCGACACCGTGCCCGGCCGGATCGCCGTCCGTCATGACGGCAACCGCCTCCACGGGCGCGGCACCGTCGACGCCAAGGGCCCCCTGGCCGGCGCGCTCGCCGCGGTCTCACGGTTGCCCCGTGACGCAGGCCGGCGCGTCAGCGTGATCGCCGCCTGCGACGAGGAGGGCGCGTCACTCGGGGCGCGCCACCTGCGCGGCCGGGTCGCGCCGGCCCACCTCATCGTCCTCGAGCCCAGCGGCTGGAACACCATCACCACCGGCTACCGCGGCTGTGTGCGACTCACCGTCACGGTTCGCCGGCCGGCCGCGCACCACGCCGGTCGCCTCGCGGGTGCCGCCGACGTGCTGGTGGGGCTGCTCGGCGAATTGCAACGATCGCTGCCCAGCGACTCCGGGCGCGCCGTCGATCGCGTCCAGGTGCGCGTCAATGCGTTGAGCACCCACCACGACGGCATCACCGAGCAGGCGGCCGCAGCGGTCGAGGCGCGCATTCCCACCGGCGTCAGCGTCGACGGGATCATCGCGCACCTCGCCGCAGTTCTCGGCGATGCGGACATCGACGTCGCGTCCACATGCGAGCCGGTCCGCGTCTCCCGCGGCAACGCGGTGGCACGCGCCCTGGCCCGCGCCATCACCACCGCCGGCGGACGGCCGCGCTACACCACCAAGACCGGAACCTCAGACCTCAACGTGGTGCTCCCGTCCTGGGGATGTCCAACGGCCGTGTACGGCCCGGGCGACTGCAGCCTCGACCACAGTCCGGACGAGTCGATCGATGTCAATGAACTCCACCGCGGCACCGACGTCCTCGAGGCCGCGGTGCGGTCATTGCGGTGAACCGCGTGCGGGCCGTTGTCGTCGGCGCGGCCGGGTACACGGGCGGCGAGCTGCTCAGGCTGCTGCTCGGTCATCCGCACGTCGCTGTCGTTGCCGCCACCAGCGAGCGGCTGGCCGGCGCGTACCTGCACCACACCCACCCGGTGCTGCGCGGCCGCACTTCCCTGCGGTTCACGACGCGCGCCGACCTGCCGCGCTGTGACGTCGTCTTCAGCGCGCTGCCCCACTCGGAGACAGAGAAGAACATTGAGACGCTGCGCGCCGCGGCGCCGTTGGTCGTCGACCTCTCGGCGGACTTTCGCCTGCGTGAGCCGGCCGGCTACCAGCACTGGTACGGCCGCGAGCATTCCCGCCCCGACCTCCTCGACAGCGCCGTCTACGCGCTCCCCGAGATCGACCGGATGCGCATCCGCGTCGCTGGTCTGCTCGCAACCGGTGGCTGCGTGGCCACGGCGGCGATCCTCGCGCTGCTGCCCCTGGCGCGCGCCGGCGCGATCGACACCTCCCAGTACGTGGTCGTCGACGCCAAGGTCGGCTCCTCGGCGGCGGGCGCGCAGCCCGGGGCGTCCTCGCATCACCCTCACCGGAGCGGCGCCATGCGCTCCTTCGCACCCACCGGGCACCGCCACACCGCCGAGGTGGCCCAGGAGACGGGGCTGAGCAACGTGGCCCTCTCGGTGACAGCCGTGGAGGCGGTGCGCAGCGTGCTCGTGACAGCGCACGTCCCGCTCGCCGACGATGCCGTCGACGACCGCCGGCTCCGTGCCATCTTCCGCGAGGCCTACGCGTCCGAGCCGTTCGTACGCGTGGTGCATGAGGCCAAGGGCATCCACCGCCATCCGGAGCCAAAACTGCTGTACGGCACCAACATCTGCGAGGTGGGCTTCGAGCGCGACGCTCATGCACCTCGCGCTGCCATCCTCGCCGCCATCGACAATCTCGGCAAGGGCAGCGCCGGCCAGGCGGTCCACGCGCTCAATGTGCACGCCGGCATCGATGAGTGCGCCGGCCTCGACTTCCCCGGTCTGTATCCGATATGAGTGCGGCTCCGCTGGTCATCAAGATCGGAGGCAGCCTCGCCCACCCCGCCATGCTGCTCGACGACATCGCCACCCACGGCTCGCCTCTGGTGGTGGTGCACGGTGCGCATCGTGTCCTCGACGACCTGGGCGTGCGCCTTGGCCACCCGCCGCGGTTCGTGATCTCGGAGCGTGGCGCCACCAGCCGGTACACCGACGCGGTGGCGATGGACCATTTCTTGATGGCGTACTGCGGGCTGGTCAACAAGCGGCTCGTCGAACAAGTGCAGAGGCGCGGCGTCCGCGCCGCCGGCTTCGCCGCCATGGACGGCGGCATGGTGCGCGGCCGGCGTCGCGCCGATGTGCGCATCCGCGAGAGTGGCCGCACCCTGGTGCTCCACGGTGACCACGCCGGCAGCATCGAGCTGGTCGACACCACCCTGCTGCGAGCCGTCCTCGACGCCGGCTGCACCCCGGTGATCTGTCCGCCGGCGCTTGGCCACGACGGCGCGCCGATCAACGTCGACGGGGACCGCCTGTCGGCGGAGCTGGCCATTGCGCTCGGCGCGCAGAGGCTGATCATCTTCGCCGACACGGCGGGGCTTCTCGCCGACCCCGACGATCCCGCCAGCACGGTGTTGCGGGGTTCGCTCGACAGTATCGACGACCTGCGCGCCTCGGCGCGCGGACGCGCGCGCGTCAAGCTGGCCGGCCTCGAGCGCGCGCTGCGCGGCGGTGTCGACGCGGTCGGCATCTGCGACGGGCGAACCGACAGGCCGCTGCGAGCGGCGCTGAACGGCGCCGGCAGCTGGTTCACGCCGGCTCCGGCGGTGGCGGTACGGTGAGCACCGCCAGCGCGCGAACGGCGGTGCGACCGGGTCTGCGCAGCGTGGCGCCGCTCGCAGGGCGCGGCATCGACCTGGTGCGCGGTGAAGCTTGCACGCTCGTCGACGGCGATGGTCGCGAGTACCTCGACTTGGTCAGCAACTACGGGGTCAACGTGCTGGGCCACGCCCACCCCGCGGTCACCGCGGCGATCACCGAACAGGCGGGGCGGCTCACCAACGCGCACCAGTCATTTGGCAGCCCGGTGCGCGACGACTTCCTCAAGGCCCTCGACGCGCTCCTCCCCGGCGAGCTGAACCGCGTGTGCTTTGTCAACTCCGGCAGCGAGTCCGTTGATGTGGCGATCAAGCTGGCCCGTGCCGCCACCGGGCGGACCCGCATCGTGGCCATGCATCGCGGCTACCACGGGCGCACCTACGGCGCTCTCAGCCTCACAGCGCAGCCCTCGTACCGTGAGCCATTCGCGCCGCTTCTTCCCGGCGTAAGCCACGTCGCCTTCGACGACGTCGCGGCGCTCGATGCGGTGATCGACGATGACATCGCTGCCGTCGTGCTCGAGCCGATCCAGGGCGAGGCTGGGGTGCGCGTCCCCGCCGACGGTTACCTGCGCGCGGTTCGAGAACGGTGCACCGCGGCGGGCGCGCTGCTCGTCGCGGACGAGGTGCAGACCGGGTTCCGCACGGGTGCGGTGCTGGCGTGCAGCCATGACGGCGTGGTGCCAGACGTGCTCTGCCTCGGCAAGGGCATCGCCAACGGTCTCCCCATGGCGGTGACGGTGTGCACGGAGGCTGTCGCCGAGCGCATGCCTCGCGGTGGCCACGGCAGCACCTTCGCCGGCAGCCCGCTGGTCTGCGCCGCCGGGGCGGTGACGCTTCGGGCGCTCACTGACCCGGCGCTGCACCGGCGCGTCGCGGCGTTGGGGCGGGTGGCCACCGAGCGGCTCAGCTCCGTTCCGTCGGCGGCGGCGCGCGCGGTGCGCGGACGCGGGCTGATGATCGGCATCGACCTTCGGCAGCCGGCCACTCCGCTGATCCGCCGCCTGCAGGAACGCGGCGTGCTGACGCTCCCGGCGGGACGGACCGTTATCCGCCTGCTGCCCCCAC
>CATPBU010000214.1 GCA_955652455.1 Candidatus Dormiibacterota bacterium | reverse complement strand
GGCTAGGGGTCTCGTCGATGTCCGAGGCGTTGGAGCTGCGCCGCGCCGGCCTCACCACACCGATCCTCAACATCGGCTGGACGATGCCGGCCGAGATGGCCCTGGCGGTGGCGCACGACGTCGACGTCGCCGTGTTCGACGTGGCTGCGGTGTCCGCCGCGGCCAGTGCAGC
This sequence comes from Candidatus Dormiibacterota bacterium, assembly GCA_955652455.1. The sequence goes on along the minus strand of CATPBU010000214.1, from coordinate 3,977 downwards.
CCGCGACGCCGGACGCCCGGTGCGCGTGCACTGGAAGATCGACACCGGCATGGGGCGGCTGGGCACGCCACCCGATGACATCGAGGTGATGCGGGAAGCGCTGTGCCACGCGGGCATGGACGTGGTGGTGGCTGCGCTGTTCACGCACTTCGCCGTCGCAGACGCCCCCTCGACCGATTTCACAATCGAGCAGCACCAGCGATTCCTCGCGGTGGTGTCGCGTCTTCGCGAGAACTTTCCCACAGCCCTTCTGCACTGCGCCAACAGTGCGGCGCTGCTGCGCCTCCCCGAGACGCACCACCACATCATCCGGCCGGGGATCGCACTGTATGGCTACCCGCCGGCTCACAGCGACGGCATCGTCACAGTGAGGCCCGCGCTGCAGTTGCGTGCTCTGGTCACCCAGGTGAAGCATGTCGACGAGGGCGGCAGCGTCGGCTACGGCCGGGAGTGGTTCGCACCGCGCCGCAGCCGGGTCGCGACGGTGGCCGCGGGGTATGCGGACGGCGTCGACCGGCGCAACGGCAACCGCGGTCGCGTCATCCTCGGCGGCTCGCTATGCCCCATCATCGGCAGGGTGAGCATGGACCAACTCGGAGTCGACGTCACCGACACCGGCGACGTTGAGCCGGGTGACACCGCCACGCTGATCGGCCGGGCCGGTGCCCACGTCATGGACGCTGACGCGGTGGCGGCGGCGATCGACACCATCCCCAACGAGGTCCTGTGTGCCGTCTCGTCGCGGGTCCCTCGGGTGGTCGTCAACGCACTGGAGGACTCATGGTGAGCAGGCGGGTCAGGATCGCTGTGGCGCAATACGCCCCGCACGTTGGCGACGTGGACGGCAATCGCACGGCCGCGGTGGGGTGGGCAAGGCGTGCCGCCGACGAGATGGTGGACCTGCTGGTGCTGCCCGAGCTCGCCTCCAGCGGGTACGTGTTCGAGTCCGACGACGAGGCAGCGCGAACCGCGGAGGACGCGAACGATGGGCGGATCGTGGGCGCGTTGTCCGAGGTGTGTGCCAGCAGCGGCATGCACTGCGTCGTCGGTGTCAACGAGCGCCATGGCGAGACGCGCCACAACAGCGCGGTTCTGCTCGGGCCACGCGGAACGCTGGCGACGTATCGCAAGCTGCATCTGTTCCACGACGAGCAGTCGTGGTTCCAACCGGGCGGCGAGTTGCCGGTCGTCGACCTCCCGTTCGGCCGCGTTGGCATGGTCATCTGCTACGACCTCTGGTTCCCGGAAGCGGTGCGCAGCCTGGCCATGGCGGGCGCGGAGCTGGTGGCCGTTCCCACCAATTGGGTGGCGTCGTTCCGGCGGCAGGTCTACGACGCCGCCGGGTACTGCCAGGGTGACATCGTGGCCATGGCGAGCGCAGCACAGAACGGCGTGGTGATGGCCTGTGCGGACCGGGTCGGCGTCGAACGAGGCGTGCGTTTCCTCGGCGCCTCCGTCATCGTCGGCGCCGACGGTTGGCCGGTTGCCGGTCCGGCGGGGGTGGAGGAGGAGACCCTGCTGGTGGCCGACGTGGACCTCGACACGGTTGCCAAAGCGAAGCGCCGGACGCCGCGCAACCACCTGATCGAGGACCGGCGCCCCGACTCCTACAATGCTGTGGTCATCACTCCTCCGCACCCATCCGGCGCGGTCCCCACTCCCACCTCATCCTGAGCGCCACCAGCACCACCGCCGCGCCCTCGCTCGCCGAGCTCAACGACGCCCAGCGTGCGGCGGTGGTGGCGCCGGACGGCCCTCTGCTCATCTTTGCCGGCGCCGGGAGCGGCAAGACGCGCGTGCTGACCTATCGCATCGCGTACGTGCTCGCTACCCGCGATGTGCGGGCCTACGAGATCTGCGCCGTGACATTCACCAACAAGGCGGCCAAGGAGATGAAGAGCCGTGTCGAGATCCTGCTCGGCGGCAGCACGTCGGGGATGTGGATCGGCACCTTCCACGCGCTGGGCGCGCGCATCCTGCGCCGCGACGGCAGCGCCATCGGCATCCCCAGCGGTTTCTCGATCTACGACGAGGCCGACCGCGCCGCGGCGCTGCGCCGGGCCATGGCCGTCGAGGGGATCGACGACAAGCGCTACCCGGTGAGCAAGGTGGGCCACGCCATCAGCACCGCCAAGAACGAGCTGCTCGACGCGGTCGCGTACGCCGCGAAGTACAGCGGTCAGTCCTACGAGGCGACCATCGCCCGCGCGTATGCCGCCTACGAGGTGGAGATGCGCGCGGCCGATGCACTCGACTTCGACGACCTCCTGGTGCGAACCGTGCAGCTGCTGCGCGACTGCGACGCGGTGCGCGACCAATACCAGGCGCGCTTTCGTCACATGTTCATCGACGAGTACCAGGACACCAACCTCGCCCAGTACGTGCTGGTCAAGCTGCTGTCGGAGAAACATCGCAACCTCACCGTTGTCGGCGACGACGACCAGTCGATTTTTCAGTGGAGAGGCGCGGATGTGCGCAACATCCTGAGCTTCCAGCGTGACTACCCCGACGCCACCGTGGTCAAGCTCGAGCAGAACTACCGGTCCACGCAGGTGATCCTCGATGCGGCGCACGCCGTGATCCGGCACAACCGCGAGCGCGCCGACAAGAAGCTCTGGACCGAACGCACCGGCGGCGAGCTGATCCGCCTGATCTCCGTCTACGACGAGCAGGAGGAGGCGCTCGCGGTGTGCGGCGAGATCGAGATGCTGATCGGCCGCGAGGGTTACTCGCTCAGCGACTGCGCGGTCCTCTACAGGACCAACGCTCAGTCCCGCGCTTTCGAGGATGTCCTGCTCCGCCGCGGCATCCCCTACCGCCTGGTCGGTGGGCTGCGCTTCTACGAGCGCCGCGAGGTCAAGGACGTGCTCGCCTACCTGCGGCTGATCGCCAATCCGCGTGACTCGGTGTCGTTCGGCCGCGTCGTCAACGTCCCCAGGCGCAAGATCGGCGACCGCACCGTCACGGAGTTGGAGCGAACCGCGCGGCGCAAGCGCATCTCGCCCTTCGAGGCGGTGGGGAGGCTCGACGAGACCGCCGAGATCACGCCCGCCGCGCGGACTGCGCTGGCAGACTTCGGCCGGCTCATCGACGGCCTCCGTGACCTCTCCGAGCGCATGCCGCTTCCGCAGTTCCTCGAGCGCGTGCTCGAGGACACCGGCTACGAGCGCATGCTCCAGGACGGCACACCGGAGAACCAGGAGCGCTGGGCCAACGTCACCGAGCTCGTCGGCTTTGCCGCGGAGTATGCCGACGTGCCCCCGCCCCAGGGGCTGACGCAGTTCCTCGAGAACGTGGCGCTCGTCTCCGATGTCGACACCCTGGACGACAGCGCCAACGGGGTCACCCTGATCACCCTGCACCAGGTCAAGGGACTCGAGTTCCCGGTTGTGTTCATGGCCGGGATGGAGGAGGGGTTGCTGCCCCACGTGCGTGCGCTCGAGGAGGGCGACAGTGGTATCGCCGAGGAGCGTCGCCTCACCTACGTCGGCGTCACTCGCGCACAGCGACGCCTCTATGTGCTGCACGCCTTCCGGCGTCACCTCTACGGAGCGCCCCAGCTCGCTGAGGCTTCCCGCTTCCTCGCCGACCTTCCCACCGACCTGCTCGACATCGTCCGCCGGCCGGGGGCCGCGGCTCCGTCGCCGCCTCGAACCGCTGGCGCTGTCCGCGCTGCCGTCCACGCGCACGCGGTGCGCCCCAACCCCGTCGAGCTTGCCCCACAACGCTACCGCGAAGGCATGCGCATCGCTCATCCGAAGCTGGGTGAGGGAAGCATCCTCAAGAGCACCATGACCCGCTCCGGAGAGGAGGTGGTGATCAGGTTCGACACTGCCGGGGTGAAGATCTTCGCGGTCGCGGACTCAGCGATCTACCCGATCATCGACCGGTGAGTGCGGAACCCACGATTCCGGCCGAGGCGCGAGCACGGGCGCAGGAGTTGCGCGCCCAACTCGAGCATCACGGCAACCGCTACT
>CATPBU010000213.1 GCA_955652455.1 Candidatus Dormiibacterota bacterium | reverse complement strand
TTTTAATGATACGGCGACCACCGAGATCTACACACTGTTCGTCGTCGGCAGCGTCGCATTCGGCAGTGGCATCACCTGGGGCGGCATGGCTCTCGAATGGACCGGCACCCCAACCAGGTGATGCGGCGGCGCGACGCCGCCCGCCCGCTCGCCGCGCCGGGCCCCAAGCTGCGGCCCGTCGCCCCCGTCGGCACCGTCGAGTGCGGCGGCTGTGGCCGGCGCTTCGGGGAAGCCAGGTTCGAAAAGCACCTGCGCGTGTGCCCCGATTGCGACCGCCACGCCGTCGTCCCAGCGATGGTGCGCATCACCCAACTCGCCGACCCTGGCAGCGTGGACCTTGTCCGGATGGTGATCACCGATCGCGATCCTCTCGGATTCGACGACGGCGTGCCGTACCCCTCGCGAGTTGCCGAGGCGCGAGAGCGAACCCGGCTCGAGGAGACCTTCGCGGTGGCGCGCGCAACCGTGGGCGCAGTGCCGGTGGTGCTCGCGTGCATGGACTTCGGCTTCCTCGGCGGATCGCTCGGCAGCGCCGCCGGCGAGCAGTTCGCACGCGCCTGCGACCTTGCCGTCGCCGAGCAGCGCGGCCTGGTAGCGGTCTGCACCTCGGGCGGAGCACGAATGCAGGAGGGGATCGCATCTTTGGCCCAGATGGCCCGCTGCTCCGCGGGCGTCGTCGCCGTCGCCCACGCCGGGCTGCCCTACATCTCGGTGCTCGCCGATCCCTGCTTCGGCGGGGTGACCGCGTCCTTCGCGGTCCAGGCCGACGCGATCCTCGCTGAGCCCCATGCGCGCATCGGCTTTGCAGGTGGGCGGGTCATCGAGCAGGCCACCTACGACCGGCTGCCCGAGGGCTTCCAGACGTCCGAGTTCCTTCTCGCCCACGGCATGGTCGACGCCGTTGTCGAGCGGGCTGCTCTGCGCGACACGGTGTCGCGGCTGTTGGTGGCGTTCTCGGGGCGCCGGTGAGCGTCACCACGGAGACGGCGGAGCGCGAGCGCGTCGCATTTGCGGCCGTCGAGCTGGCCCGCAACCCGGCACGACCGCGCGCCCTGCAGGTCATCGCCGGCGCCTTCGCCGAGTGGACCGAGATGCGCGGCGACCGACTGTTCGGCGACGACCGCGCCGTGGTCGGGGGACCTGCCCTGCTCGACGAGCGCTGGGTGATGGTCATCGGCCAGGAGAAGGGCACCGACGCCATCAGCCGGGCAGTCCACAACTTCGGCATGCCGCATCCCGAGGGTTATCGCAAGGCCCAGCGGCTGATGCGGCTCGCCGAGAAGTTCGGATTGCCGGTTGTCTGTCTTGTCGACACACCGGCGGCACACGCCGGTGTGGCCGCCGAGGAACGCGGTCAGGCGTGGGCGATCGCTGACTCGTTGATCACCATGCTGGAGCTGCGCGTGCCCGTGGTGAGCGCGGTGCTCAGCGAGGGCGGTTCCGGTGGTGCGCTGGCGCTGGCCGTCGCCGACCGGGTGCTGGCGCTCGAGAATGCTGTGTACACGGTGGCCCCGCCGGAGACGTGCGCCGCCATCCTGTATCGGGACGTCGGCCAGCGGGCGCGGGCGGCCGCGGCGCTGCGACCCGGTGTGGACACCGCGTATGAGATCGGGCTCGTCGACGAGCTCATCCCTGAGCCGATGCCGGGGGCGCACGCCCATCCCGAGGTGACCATCGGCGCCCTGCGCGGCGCCATCGTGCGTCACCTCGACGAGCTGTGCGCTCTTGATGTCGAGTCCCTGGTCCGCTCCCGGATCGCCCGGTACCGCGCTGCCGGCGACTGAGAGTCCCCAGTCAGGCGACCATCGCTGCCGGAGCCTCGGGAGCCTGTGGATCCGGGCGCTTCAGGAACACCGCTGGAAAGATTCCGATGAACGACAGGACGGCGATGACCACGAAGGTTCGGTCGAACGCGTCGCTGAACACGTTGCCCGCATACTGGTGATTGAAAGAGTCCAGCAGCGTGTTCCCGGTGCTGGGCTGGGCGCTGCCCGCGCTCGCCTGAGCCGATGAGCTGGCGATCTTCTGCTGCAGGTCCGCGCAGTAGTGCTGAGCGGTGAGCGCCGGTTGATTGAGGACGTGCGCCGCCGCGGCCACCACTGCGGCCGGTGGCGCGCAGGTGGTCGCCCTGGCTGCGCCCGCGAGCTGACCGGCGAGAATGGTCACGAGGATCGCGATGCCGACCGATGAGGACACGCGTTGCAGGGTGTTGGTGATGCTCGATGCACGTGAGGTGTAGCGCCGCGGTACCCGCGCCATCGCCGCCGACATCGTCGGCATCATGGCGAACCCCATCGCGAATCCACGCAACATCAGTGCGCCGATGACCAGCAGGTTGGATGAGTCGTAGTGGATCTGAGCCAGCACCACGCTGCCGATGGTCAGCAGGATCATGCCGGTGCCGACCACCCACTTGGGCCCGAACCTGTCGGTGAGAAATCCTCCCAGCGGCATCGAAATCGCCGCCATAGCCGCCTGCGGCAGGAGCAGCAGGCCGGTTTCGATCGCGTCGTAGCCGTGGACCTCCTGCAGGTACAGCGGCAGCAGCAGCATGGTGCCGAACATGGCGGTCACGACGATGAAGCTGAGCGCCATCGACCATGAGAAGGTGCTGTCCTTAAATAGGGAGAGCTGCAGGAGGGGCTCGCGGGCGCGGAGCTGGCGTACGATGAATGCGGTCATCAGCACAACGCTGGCGACCAGCAACGACACCACCAGCGCGGACGTCCAGCCGAGCTCCGTGCTGCGGTCGACCGCGTACATGAGCGCCAGCACGGCGGGAACCCCGGTCAACAGTCCGAGGACATCGAGACGAAGCCCCGCGGTGCGATGCGACTCCCGCAGGAATCGCATCGCCGCAATGAAGCCGACGATGCCGATGGGGACATTGACGTAAAAGATCAGCCGCCAGCTGAAGTCCTGCACGAACCAGCCGCCGAGCACGGGCCCGATGGCCGGTGCGATGAGCATCGGAACGCCGAAGATCCCCATGACCTTGCCCATGTTCTGCGGCCCGACGGACTGCAGGATGATGGTCATACCGATGGGCATCAGCATGCCGCCGCCGATGCCCTGGATGACGCGGAAGAAGATCAGCTCGCCGAGGTTCTGCGAGGCCCCGCACAGCATTGACGCGACGGTGAACATCACGATGGTGATCAGGTAGAGCCGCTTGGTGCCCCACCGGTCGGTGGCCCACCCCGTCAACGGGATCACCGCCCCCTGGGCGAGCAGATAGCCGGTCACGACCCAGGCGATGGCCGTGTAACTGCCAGCGTGCAGGTCGTGCTGCAACGTCGGGATGGCGATGTTGACGATGGTCGAGTCGAGGATCGTCATGATCGTGCCGAAGAGCACGATTGCAAGCGCGACCCATTTGTAGTCGAAGCGCCCGATCCTGACCTCGGCGACGCTCACGTCGTTCGCGCCGGCCGGTGCCGCGGATCGTTCCGCTATCGGGGCCTCAGCCATGGTCGTCAACAGCCTGCATCAAGCGCCCACGATACCGAGTTGCGGCGGATCCAAGTCCTGCGCGGGTCGCCTCTGTCAGCTCGGTTTGACGGTGGCAGGGACTCCGCGGCGGTGGTGCAGCTTGACCAGGCGCATGGCCGCGTCCGCGTGCTCCAGCAACGAGCCTGCGTCAGCAGCGTCGTCGGGAAAGATGGCCACGCCGCAGGAGATGGTCAGGCCCGCCTGGGCCAGCTCGCGGTCGTCGCGCACTCGCGTTTCGAATGAAAGGCTGATGCGCCTGCCGATCGCGTCCGACTCCTCACGGTCAGCCCCTGGCAGCACGCAGACGAACTCGTCGCCGCCATAGCGCGCGGCCGAATCCTCGCGGCGCAGCGAGTCGTGAAAGACCTGGGCAAGGATGGTGAGCACGCGGTCGCCCTCGGCGTGTCCGTAGGTGTCGTTGACCATCTTGAAGAGGTCGAGGTCACAGAACACCACCCCAAGGGAGGTGTTGAGCCGCCGTGCGCGCGCCAGCTCCTGATCGAGGGTTCGGGTCAGCTGCCGATGGTTGGCGAGTCCGGTGATGCTGTCGAGATGGGCCTGGTCGAGCTCTCGCTCGTACCGACGCGCGCGTTCGATGGCGCGCGCTGCCTCCCCGGCCAGCGCCGCCACGACAGTGAGGTCATGGTCGGCCCACACCAGTTCCTGACGGTTGGAGGTGATCACATAGACGCCGATGACCTCCTCGTCGATGATCAGCGGTGCCCCGATCGCGCACCGGGTGACGCCGCGCCGCAACTCCTCAACTTGGCGGCGAGCCTGTTCGCCGAGGTTGCCCTGGGCGATGGAGACGTCGTACGCCGTCTGCCAGAGCATCGGCCTGCTCGACGCGAAGACTCTGCCGGCCAGCCCCTCACCGGGCGCCAGCGTGAAGTCCAGGTTGTCGGATTCGAGAGGGCCGACGCCCTTGGGGCTCAGATAGAGCGGCAGCGGGCGCAGCCTGCCAGTGGCCGGCTCGTAGAGAAGCACCGCGGCATGTGTGGCCCTGGGATATGACTGCTGCGTGGTCTCGAGCACAGCCCGGGTCACGCCGAGAACGTCGATGGCGGTCCCGACGTGTTCGGCGGTGGCGGCGTAAGCCGAACTGCGCAGGTTCTGCGCTTCGGTGGTGACGCCGGCGGCCCGAGCATGGGCGAGAACCACCAGCTCCAACCCGAGCATGAAGGCAAGCGCGAACACGAGGGTCCGGACGTCGCCATGCAACCAGTGCAGCCAAACGGCGACGAAGATGCCATCGACGAGCGCGGCGGTGGCGAGGCGCGCGATGGGTCGGGCGTCGGGCGGCCCGCCGATGTTGATGGCGGTGAAGAGCAGGACCGCGATGACCCCGGCGTTGTCGAGGTAGCCGGCTGCAAGGGCCAGCATGCTGCCAGCCGTCAGAGCCGGGATGACCCCGTGTCCGACGACGAGGAGACTGTGGCGGCTCAGGTTGCGGGTGAGCAGTCGCAAAGAAACGGCGGTGTAGGCCACGCCGAGCACGCCCAGGCCGATCTCGCCGCCAAGGCGCTGCGCCGGCAGCGGCAGGGTCAGCAGCCGGGCAAGTGTCGCCGCCAGCATCACCACCGAGGCGAACCCTGCCGCACGGCGTGAGGCGACCACGCGTCTGCCCAACAGCTCTCCCCTGCGCTCCCTCCGGCCGACGTCAACGTCCATCCGGACCCATCTTCCTCAAACGACCTGTGAACCGTCAGCAGTTCGCCCCGCGAGGTGAACTCCCGCTTGTGGCCATTCTGAGAGCGTGTTAGCGTTATGGTGACGAACTGACGTTCGCAGCACCGCCGCCGCGCACACGTATGAGCACTCGCCTTCTCCACATCGCCGACCTGCACCTCGATCGCGCCTTTGCCGGCATGGGCTGCCAGGGCGAGCTCGCCATTCGCCGCCGGCTTGGGTTGCGCGAGGCGCTGCGGCGGGCGGGTCAGACGGCGCTGGCGCGGGATTGTTCAGCGTTGACCATCGGCGGTGACCTGTACGAGCATGATCGAGCCGGCGCCGCGACCGCCGCCTTCCTGGTTGAGACTTTCGCCTCGTGGCAGCCGATGCGGGTACTGCTCGCGCCGGGCAACCACGACGCCCTGCTCACCGGGTCGATCTACAGCCGCACCGAATGGCCTGAAAACGTGCACCTGTTCTCGACCGCCGACCTCCGCCCAGTACCCATCACGGACGGGCTGACCGTCTGGGGGCTGGCACACCTTGAACCGGCGTGGCAGGGAGATCCGCTGGCCGGCGACACGGTGGGTGCCGACGGTGGCGTCCACCTGGCGCTGTTCCATGGGGCCGAGCTCGGCTCGCGCCCCGAGGGCAAGTCGATCCACGGCCCGTTCCGCGCCGCCGACGTGCGTGCGCGCGGATTCGCGGCCGCCCTGTGCGGCCACTATCATCGGCGGCGGGTTGACGACGTCTCCGGCCTCGTCTACCCGGGCAGCCCCGAGCCGCTGACGTTCGACGAGTCCGAACCGCGAGGCCCGGTGATCGTGACCGTGGCAGGCGACGGCAGCATCACCCACGAGCCTCTCGAAGACAATGGCTGGCACGCCCGCACCGCGGTCGCGGACGTGATCGCCGCGCGCGGGCTTGCCGATGTCGTCGACGCGGCGGCGGCGGCGGCCACCGCGGCCTGCGCCGGTCTGGATCCCGACCGCGTGATCCTCCGGCTCGACCTCCACGGGGAGATCGACCCTGCGGTGCCGGCCGACACGTTCACAGTGGAAACCGCGGTGCGCGATGCCTGCGGCGTCGCCGGGTTGCGAGTGCGCGACCTCACCAGCCCGGCGCTGCGCGTCGCCGCGATCACCGCCGAGGGCACCGTTCGCGGCGCGTTTGCCCGCGCCGTTGCCGAAGCCGCCGCGGGTGCCGACGATGAGCAACGCCGAGTCCTTGATGACGCGCTCCGCTACGGGCTGCAGGCCCTCGGCGGCGCCGAGATCGGCCTGCGATGAGGCTGGAGCGCTTCGAGATCGGTGGGTTCGGGCGCCTCCACGACGTCGAGCTCGTGTTCCACCCGCGGCTGACGGTGATCCTGGGCGAGAACGAATCCGGCAAGTCGACAGTGCAGCGAGCCCTGCGCGCAGCGCTCTACGGCCTTGATGCGGGAGGTCCGGGCCGAGCGACCGAGAGGAGCGACTGGGCACGCTGGACGCCCTGGAACGGCGCCGCGTACTCGATGGTGCTGAGCTATGCGCTCAGCGATGGCCGCCGAATCCGGGTGGCGCGCAGGCTCGAGCAGCGCGAGCACACCTGCCAGGTTCAGGAGATCGGCGGCAGCGATGTGACCGCCGAGGTGCGTGTCGGCCGCGTCGTGGCCCCGGGGCTCGTCCACCTCGGCGTCGACGAGACGGTGTTCTGTGCCAGCGCCTGCGTCGCCGAGGATGGTCTGCAGCTGGGCGGAGCGGACACGCCGGGAGCACGGGCGGCTGAGGTCCAGGAGGCGATCGAGCGCCTCGCCGATTCAGGAGAGACGACGACCGCGGCGCAGGCGTTGGCCGCGATCAACGACGCCATGACTCGGGTTGGCTCCGAGCGTCGCTCTGGGAGTCCTCTCGGCCGCGCCGTCAACCGGCTGCGCCAGCTCGATGTCCAGGTAGATGACGCACGGCGTCGGCTCTGGGCGCTCGCCACCGAGGAGGAGCGGCTGCGCGCGCTCGACGCGCAGGCCGTCGCCGCCGAACAGCGCCGCCTCGATGCCGAGCGACACTGGCTGCTCGGCCGTCTCGCCGCCATCGCAGCGCAGCGCGCGGACCTGGAGGCGATGACTGCCGAGATGACCCAGGTCGCCGCTGAGGTTGAGGGAACCGCGCCGCTGGCGAGCGTCCCCCTGGAGGCCGAAGAACCGGTCATCCTGCTCTCCGCCGAGGTCAAGGAGATGCGGCGTAGCGCCGACGAGGCACAGGCCCGAGCCGACGCCGCGGCCACCGCGCTGGCCGACACTCGCCGGCGCCGGGTGGAGATCGCGGCCGGAGTGAGGGCGCTCGGGCGTACGCCCACAGTCGACAGCGAGGCCGCGGCCGAGGCCCAGGAGATCGACCGGACGCTGGCGGCGACGCTCGCCGGGCGCAGGCGCGGCGACGAGCTGGCTGCTGCCATGGGTAGACGTGATGCCCTCCGTCGCGAGATCGCCGCCACGGGAATCGCCGGCGCCAGCGCCGCCGGCGTGGAGGCCGCGATCGAGCTGGTGACGACTGCCCGCGGGGGCCGTTCGAGCCGGGTGGCCAAGTTCGGAGCCACGGTCGCCCTGCTCGGCGGCGCCCTCGCCGCGGCAATCGCCGGCGCGTCGCACCACGGCCTGATTGCGCTGGTCGCCGCCGCCGTCACCGTGCTTGCCGCGCTGGCGATCTTCGCCGTGGACCGGCTCGTCGCCGGAGACGCCGAGCATGCGCGCCGCCGGCTCGGCCGGTTGTGTCCCGGTGTACCCGTCGATGCCGAGGGCCTCGAACGCCTCGCCGAGAGGCTGCCGGGGCTGCGCGCCCTGTTCGCTGAGATGCACCGCGAAGAGCTCCGCGTCGAGACGCTGACGGCTGAGACGGGCGAAGCCGATCGGAGGCTCCGCGAGCTGGCCTCCCGTGCCGGTGCACTCGCTGCACGCTGTGGCCTGGATGCGACGGGGACGCCGGTCGTCAACCCAAGCGCAGAGGGGTTCGTGCGGACGATCCTCGAGGCCATCAGCGCCACGTCCGGCATCCTCAGGCGCCGCGACGAGTTGCTTGCCGAGGACGCCGAACTGGTCCGTCGCGAGCGCGACCTCGACTCGGTCACGGCGGAGGCAGAGCAGCGCGTGCGCGCCGCCGATGCGTCGCTGGCCCATCTCCGTCGAGTGCTCGACGCCGCCGGGATCGAGCCATCGAGCGT
>CATPBU010000212.1 GCA_955652455.1 Candidatus Dormiibacterota bacterium | reverse complement strand
GACCAGGTACAGCACCCGGTCGATCATCGGGAGAATCGGGTTCACCTCGTGTGAGACGAACACGACCGCGGTGTCCGCCTCCCGGCGACGGGCGTCGATCAGGGCGGTGATCGCCTGCTGGTGTTGGAGGTCCAGCGAGAGCAGCGGTTCATCGCAGAGCAGAACCTGCGGGTCGCCGAGCAGCGCCTGGGCGATGCGCAACCGTTGCTGCTCGCCACCCGAGAGCACGCCGATGGGCCGGTCCGCGTAGCGGGTCGCCCCAACCGCCTCGATGACCTCGGCGACCGCAGCGCGGGCTCCGGGATGGGGAAGACCGACGCCCCAGCGGTGGCCGTCCAGACCGAGATGAACCAGGTCGCGGCCGCGCAGCGGCAGGTCCCGGTCGAACGACCTCTGCTGGGGGATATAACCGACCAGGCTGCTGCCCCGACGGGGAGTGCGGCCGCACACCTCCACAGTTCCCGCTGACAGCTCCTGGAGCCCGAGCAGGACCTTGAGCAGGGTGGTCTTGCCCGAACCGTTGGGGCCGAGCACGGCCAGGAACTCCCCAGCGGCGACGTCGAGGGTGAGGTCACCCCAGAGGCCGCGCTCGCCCAACCGGAGCCCCGCCCCGGCCAGCCGGATCGCCGGCGCGGCCGAGCTCACCCGCCAAGCGCCGCCAGGATCGCCCTGGCCTGGTCGATCTGCCACGCCTGGAAATTGGGCTCCCGGGACGGGATGGTCTCGGCCACCCCGACCACCGAAATGCCGTTGGCGGTGGCGAGGTCCCGGACCTTCTGCGTGGTCGGACTGGTCACCTGCGCGTTGTAGACCAGCACCTTGACCAGCTTTTGGGTCATCGCGCCGTTCATCGCGGCCGTGTCAGCGGGGCTGGGATCATTGCCGTCCTCGATCGACTGTGCGAACGACGCGGGAGTGGCCAGCCGCAGCATCGCCTTCTCGACGAGGTAGCCGGGAACGCGCTCGGTGTAGGCGATCGGGGTGCCGCTGTGCCGAGTGCGGATGGTGGCCAGGGTGTCGATGTACGGCTGGTACGCCGCCAGGAAGGTCTGCAGGTTGGCCTGAAAGACTGCGGCGCCAGCCTGGTCGTGGCCGGCCAGGTGGGTCTCGATCGCGCGCGCCGCGGCGGTCACGTAGTCCGGGTTGTACCAGAGGTGCGGGTTGGGGTTGTTGCCGCCGACGCCAACCGCCTGGGTGATGGAGAGCACGTCGCGCCCGGTGTTGGGATTGGTGCTGAGCAGCCTGTCGATGAAGTCGTCGTAGCCGGAGCCGTTCTCGATGACGAAGGAGGCGTTGCTGACCGCCGACGCGGCCCTGGGATCGGTCTCGTAGCTGTGAGGATCGGCGTTGGGGTCGACGATGATCGAGGTGACGCTGACCTGGCTGCCGCCGATCTGGCTGGTGATGTCGCCCCAGAAGTTCTCGGCGGCGACGACCGCCACGCGGCCGCCACCAGCCGCCGGCGACGAGGACGGTGCCGACGAGCCGCAGCCCGCAAGCAGCGCACCGCCCACCAGGCCTGCGCACCAGAGGCGGAGGCCCTCCGGGTGGTGATGCGCCGAGCCGAACATCGGCAAGCCTCCATGGTTGTTATCTGCAATGGTTACGGTTACAGAGCAGGATGCTACCATGAGCCTCGATGCAGCGGCAACGAACCACCAGGCAGCAGGTCGCGCTCGAAGAGCTGCTGGCGGCTTGCACCGATTTCCGCAGCGCCCAGGACCTGCACGCCCAGCTGCGGGCCGACGGCGCGCGGGTGGGCCTCACCACCGTCTACGCCAACCTGCACGCCCTGGCCGAAGGCGGCGCGGTCGACACCGTGCGCACCGAGACCGGTGAGACGCTGTTCCGGCGCTGCGAGTCGGGCGCCCACCACCATCACCTGGTGTGCCGGGAGTGCGGCCGGACCGTCGAGGTGGCGGGGCCGGCCGTGGAGCGCTGGGCTGACCAGGTAGCGCAGGTGGAGGGCTTCGTCGACGTGCGCCACACCGTGGAGATCGTCGGCACCTGCGCGGCCTGCGCGCGGCGCCAAAAGGGTCGCTAGCGGCGGGCCCGCGCCACCCAGGTGGCGGGTGAGCGCAGCTCGGCCGGCGTCGGCATCATCGCCGGACCCTCCCAGACACGGTTCAGCAGGCTGACACCACCGGCCGTGGCGACCGCCTCGCAGAAACTCTCACCCACCTCGTACTGGCGCATCTTCATGTTGATGCCGGTGATGGCCAGAACCAAGCGTTCGACCAGAGTGCGCTGCGAGCGTCGCCGTGCGAAGGCGGCCTCGAGCTCATCGAAGTTGTCGAGATGCTTGCGACCGATGCGGTGCATCACGAAGTTGCTGTAGCCTTCGAGCACGCTCATCACCGCCTGGATTGCGGCAACGCCGCGGAGCTGGGTGCGGATGGCACCGGGAAGTCGCTCGATCACCTGGCGGGCGCTCTGTTGCCTGTCCTTGCCGTCGCCGATCGCGTGCGCCAGGCTGCTGCGGATCATCCCGTCCATCATCGCGACCAGGTGATCGCGAAGCCAGGGATGCTCACCGAACTGCCAGGCGTGGGTGAGCTCGTGGAGGATCAGCCAGCGCCGCAGCGGTTCGATGGGGGCTCCGGCGACCTGCGCGAAGCTCTCGAGGTTCGGCTCGACCAGGTACAGCGCCGGCGCCTGACCCTCGGGTGGTGGACCGAGGCTCAACACCGGGTCGTACTGGCCAAGCACGCGCTGCGCCATGATCCCGAACAGCACGCCGATATAGCGGTTCATGACTCCGCGGCTCATCGCCGTGGCACGTGATTCCCCGAGCGTGGCACGCAGCTCCTCGACCGGAACCAGCAGACGGCGCGCAATCTCGATGTTGACGTCGATGAACCCACGCCTGTCGAGGATCCCAAAACGCGGGAAATGTTCGAGCGGATGCTCAACCACCGCCACCATGAGTGGGGCCAGCTCCGCCGCGATGGCGTCGCAGCGCGCGGCGATGGCCGCGGCCGTGGCGGGGTCCACCGCGTCGGCCGAGCCGGCGCGCTGCTGCGCGGTGCGGCGCACCGCCTCCCAGTCGAGTAGCGCCGGCTGGGTGCTCTTGCGTGGCCGCAGCAGCGCTCGCGCCGAGACCACCGCGCCGGCGCTGAACGCCCCTGCTGCCAGCGTGCGACGAAGAGTGGGCGTGGACAGCCGCGGCATCAACTGATGATAGGCGCGGTCTTCACATCGACGACCCTGGCCGGCCGTCGATGTACACCGGGTGACTCGGCGGGCCCTCGATCCAGTAGCCGTCGAGCTTCTCCTGCGACCAGCCGCGCTCGCGAAGGAAGGGCTCGTCGAGCAACTGCCTGCCGGTCAGCCGGCGCGGTTCGCTGCTGACGATCTCGAGAAGCGCGTCGGCGAGGATCTCAGGAGAGCGCCAGATGCTGCGGTCGCCGACGCCGTAGTTGAGGGTCGCCAGGCTCTCGATGAGCGTGACCGGCCACAGCGAATTGCAGGCAACGTTGTCATCGGCGTGCTCGGCGGCGATGCCGATTGCCAGACGGGTCATGCCCATCTTGGTGGTCATGTAGCCGACGTAGCCCGGGTTGGGCTCGGTGCCGATGGGAGGCGAGCACATCACGAGGTGACCGAAACCGTTGCTGATCATGTGCGGCAGAGCCTGCTGCGCGCACATGAACGAGCCGCGCACGTTGACTTCCCACATCAG
Organism: Candidatus Dormiibacterota bacterium; assembly: GCA_955652455.1. Next base: position 1,100 of record CATPBU010000212.1, on the reverse strand, counting down.
GTCGTAGCGCTTCAGCGGGGTCTCCAGTACCGGCTTCCACCACAGCGCGCCGGCGTTGTTGACGAGGATGTCGAGGCTGCCGAACTCGTCAACGGTGCGCTGCACCATGGCGGCGACCTCATCGTCCCTGCGCACGTCGAGCCGCACCGCGATCGCCCGCCCGCCGGCCGCGACGACCTCCTCGACGACGCTGTGGATGCTGCCCGGCAGCTTCTCGGTGGACTGCTCCGACTTGCCGGTGATCACCACGGCGGCGCCCTCGGCGGCGAGACGCAGCGCCATGACCCGACCGATGCCGCGGGAGGAGCCGGTGACGACCGCGACGCGCCCTTCGAGCCGACACTTGGCGCTCACCCGCGGCAGCTTATCGTCTGGGCATGACCGCGTCCCCTGCACCGGTGCGCACCCAACCTCACGGGCTGGGCGTCGCCGTCGTCTTCGACTGGGCACTCACCGCGCAGCTGACCACCCAGGCGATCGCGGCGGCGACCGGTCACCTCGGTCTTGCGCGTGACGGGCCGGCGATCGCCGTCAGGCTGGTCGCTGCGGCCGGGCTCTTCGGGTTGGGTGAGGGCCTGCGCCGCGGCTTGCCCCGGCTGCGACTGGTCCAGGTCGGCCTGATGGCGCTGATCAGCGTCATCGGGGTCGCCTCAGCGGTCGTCCTGGCCACCGGCCACGGCTCGGCGAGCCTGGTGTTCTCCACCATCGTCGAGGTGGCCTTCGCGCCGTGGCTGGTGTGGCGCCTGCTTGATGAGCAGACGGCTGAGTGGTTCGCTGCGGCTCGCGGCCGCGGCGGCGCGGCGCGCGTCTCGGGTGTCGGATGGGTCATGGTGCTGCTCGTCTGGAGCGCCCTGTGGGGCGTGGTGGTGGCCTGGTCTCAATCGCTGTGAGACCCACCGCGCTGGCGCTCGCCGACCCCGGCTGCTAGCACTCCCATACCGAGAGTGCTAAGATCTGGACCGACAACCTACCAGGTTCCTACCGTGCTTTGAACCCGCCCTCCAAGAGGCGGGAGGAGGTTTTATGGCCAAGCAACTGCTCTTCGACGCGGAAGCCCGCGACGAGATGCGCAAGGGCGTTGACCGCGTCGCCAACGCCGT
>CATPBU010000211.1 GCA_955652455.1 Candidatus Dormiibacterota bacterium | reverse complement strand
GCGTACCCGTCGGCCCACTCGCGCACCAGGAAGAACATCGCGAAGAGGCTGGAGAAGATCAGCAGCCCGCTGGCGGTGGCCATCGAGGTGACATGGATGGTCAGCCAGTAGCTGTGCAGCGCCGGGACAAGGTCACCGGGGGGCACGTAGAGCATGTACGCCACCGCCATCAGAGCGATGGCGACGATCATCGCGGGCACACCGAGCAGGCGCTGGCCGGCACGCAGGCTGATCACCAGGAAGGTGGTGACGACCACGAACGAGATGCCCGTTGAGTACTCGTAGATGTTGCCCAGTGGCCAGTGGCCGGCCTCGAGCGCGCGGGTGAGGATCGAGGCGATATGGAACGGCCACCCCAGAGCGACGAGCCCGACGGCCGTGTTGGCGACGCGGCGGTCGCGGAACGGGAGATACACGAGGAAGCCGACCAGCCCGGCGACGTAAAAGGCGACGGCGATGCCGAAAAGGGTCAATGAGAGCGGCGTGGGGGTCATCGGGTCAGCACCTCCTCTCGAACCCTGGGCTGCGGCGGCGGCTCCGGCTGCAACGGCGCGACGGCTGCCGGCAGGAGCGTGGCCCGGCGCGCACGCTGGCGCCGCTGCAGGAATGGTCGCAGATAGAGCTTGGTGAGCAGGCCCGCCATGGTCAGCACGAAGGTCGTGTAGACTAGCGGCACGCCGCTGTCCTTCTTGACGTGGAAGAGCGAGAACTGCTTGAGGTCGGGGAAGGCGATGGTGAAGTTGGCGGTGCCGTTGTTGGCCGCAGGCAGCTGCAGGGTGACCGACTGGTGCATCGGCAGCGCGAACGCGCCCGCGTTGGTGAAGTACGGCGTCATCCCGCCGGTGTCGAGGCTGAAGACGTCCTGCGAGGCGCCGCTGTTGATCCCGAGGTCACCGACGAACAGCTGCACCTCCAGTACGGGGTTGCTGGCGGCCGCGCTCCCCGGTCCGTAGGTGATGTTGAGCGCGTTGCCCGCCCCGCCGACGCTGGGCAGCGCCTGCGCGTCCGGGTACAGCACAAGCCGCGCGCCGATCTGCGTGGGGTGGCTCTGCCCGGGCAGCGTGTAGTTGAAGTCGGGCACCTTGATGACCCCGGTCGACGCCGTCTTGTCGTCGCTGATCAGCTGCGCGGCGTTGTCGCTGACCACCTCGCCCGACGGGTTCCTGACCACGATGTGGGGCGCCCAGCCGTAGTCCTGCTGGTAGAAGTCGACGTTGTCATAGCCGAGGAACTCGTTGACGCGAACGTCCTTGGTGACCACCGGCCTGCCCGCGTCGTAGACGGTGACGTTGCTGACGAAGTCCTCGGGCATGCCGTTGGCCTGCAGCGGCGCGGCGAACCGGTTGAGCTGCACCTGATAGCCACTGTGGCGGCCGTCGAAGAGCATCCCCTCCTGGAGGGTGTCGTAGCTGGCCCGCGTCTCGGCGACGCGCTGCCCCTCGGTGATGGTCATGATTCCGTCGAAACCCGTCGCCTTGCCCCACACCACCGCGATGAGCAGCAGGAAGAACGACGTGTGGAACACCCAGCTCCCCCATTCGCCCCAGTACTGCGGCGAGCGCGGGTAGCCGCGGACCGTGCGCACGATCAGCGCGCGCCCGCGGGTCAGCACACACGACAACAGCGCGATGTAGATGCTGCCGAGCAGGATGTAGAAGAGTGGCGACACGAACACCGACGTCAGCGGTAGGCCGAGATGGCTGGCCAGGTCGTTGAGAGCGGCGTGGCTGTTCAGGAACTCGGTGACCTTGCCCTGTGACGAGCTGAACTGCTGGGGCACGAAGGTGCCGATGAGCACGATGCCGAGGACGCCGATGAGCATGTAGATGGCGGTGCGCATCCGGGTGTACTCGTGCCAGAAGCGCGTCAGGCGCGAGCGCACGCGCGGAGGACGTCGCGACGGCTGCGGCAACGGCCGCGGCGCGCGCTGTCGCGGAGCGGTCGCGGTGGCCATGGTCAGGTGATACCGAGGAGCGAGTTGAGCGTGGTGGGCACGTCGACGAGCGTGCCCAGCTCGCGGAGCCGGATGGTGCCGGTGCTGTCGATGACCAGCGTGGTCGGCGGTGCGTCGACGTTGAAGGTGGCGGCGTCGTCGGACGCGGGGTCGAAGAGGCTGGGGTAGGCAACGTGGAACTGATGGACGTACGCGCTGGCGTTGGCGGTGTCGTCGCGGATGTCGACGCCGACGAAGCGCACGCCGCGCGCCGCGTACGACGAGGCCAGCCCGTTGAGCTCGTCCTGCTGCGCCCGGCAGGGGCCGCACCACGAGGCCCAGAAGTCGACGACGACCGGATGACCGCGCAGGCTCGCCAGGTCGAGGTGACTGCCGCTGAGCGTGGTGCCATTGAGGGCCGGCGCAGGCTGGCTGGTGTGGCCCGACGGCTGGAGGTGCGTCGACACGTCGGGCTGCAGGCTGCAGCCGCTGAGAACAAGGGCGATGAGCGCGGCGGCGCCGAGCGCGACCACGCGGCGTAGGTGCTTCTGCATGGGGACGAGCGCGCGAGCTCGACGGGAGGTTACTACCAAGCCGGAGCAGGCCGCGTCGTCATCGCCCCGGGCTCGGCCATAGTGTCGGCGGCCGGCACGAGCGGTCACAACCGAGCAGCCAACGGAGGGACGGCCACTTGACCGGCACGGTCCACGCGCCCGGGGGCGACGGTATCACCGGCTTCGTGCCGATCATTGCCCACGCCTTCGGCAAGCGCTATGACCTCCCGGTCCCGCTCTGGCTCTTCGTCTTCGGCGGGGCGCTGGTCGTCTTCGCCTCGTTCCTGCTTGTCCTTCGCCGCACGGTGGCCCCAGCCACCGCCGGCGAGTCGTCATACGTCGACCGCGCCGAGCTGCGCCGCCCGGCGCCGGTGCGCTGGGTGATCGCCGTGCTATTTACGGCGGGGCTGATCCTGGCCGGCTGGGTCGGCTCGCAGGCGCTCGCGGAGAACATCGTCCCGACGTTCTTCTGGCTGCTGGTGTGGGTGGGGGTGCCGATCTCCTGCGGGGTGATCGGCGACTGGACGCGCCCGCTCAACCCATTCGCCGCGCTGGCCCGCGCCTGCGACCGGCCCGAGTTGCGTAAGACCCTGCTCGGCGACGCGTCGGTGGTGAAGTGGCCGACCTGGCTCGGCTGGTGGCCGGCGGCCGCACTGTTCTTCACCCTGGCGTGCGGCGAATTGATCTACAACGGCGACGCCACCAAGCCCGGCTTCGCGGCGACGGGGTTGGCGATCTACGTGGTGGTCAGTGCCGTCGGCGGGCTGTTCTTCGGCGCTCCGACATGGACGGACCGCGCTGAGGTGTTCTCGGTGCTGTTCGCCACCTGGGGGCGGCTCGGCTGGTTCCGCTT